>CALGUT010000745.1 GCA_937920335.1 uncultured Opitutales bacterium | reverse complement strand
GCACCTCACTGTCGAATATGGAAAGTCCAACAACGTCTCGCTGTTGGATCAGGAAATAGGCGAGGGTGGCAGCGAGAGTGCGTGCGTAGTCAGCCTTTTTATAGTCGAGCGATCCAAAGAGCATGGAGCGGCTTGTATCCAGAACGATGTGACAGCGCAGATTCGTTTCGTCTTCAAATTTTTTGATGTACTCCCGGTCCGTACGGGCGAGGGCTCGCCAGTCGAGGTAGCGCAGATCGTCTCCGGGGCTGTACTGGCGGTACTCTGTAAACTCTACCGAGAATCCTTCCAATGGGCTGCGATGCAATCCTGACCATAAACCATCCACTACCACACGGGCACGCATCTCCAGATCGCGAATGGCGAGGAGCGCTTGTGGATTGATGGCGGTTTGGGGCATTTTTTATTAGTGAGTAGTGAGGACTTAGAAGCTAGGATATAGGAAGTTAGGTGAAGGGAGCTTACGCTTTAATTTCGGGGACGGATTCGATGAGCTTTTGGATGACGTCTTCGATGGTGACACCTTCGGCTTCGGCACGGTAGTTGAGGAGTATGCGGTGACGGAAGACCGGGGCTGCGAGTTTGCGGATGTCGTCGGCGGTGACGTGGGCCCGGCCGTGCCAAAGAGCGAGGGCTTTACCTCCGAGGACCAAGGCTTGTGCGGCGCGGGTGCCGGCACCCCAATTGATCCAGCCTTCCACGAAATCGGGAGCGTTCTTATCACCCGGGCGAGAGGCGGCGGTTAGCCGAACAGCGTAACGCACTATCTCTTCGGAAACGGGGACCTGACTTACCAGCTTTTGGAATGCGAGTGCATCCTCAGCGGTAAAGACCGGTTCGATCGGCTTACCGAGGCGAGCAGTCGTTTGTTGAACCACGGCTACCTCATCATCTTCTGGCAGATAGTCGATCAGGACATTAAAAAGAAAACGGTCAAGTTGAGCTTCAGGAAGGGGATAGGTGCCTTCCATTTCAACCGGGTTCTGCGTCGCTAGAACAAAGAATGGCTCTTCCAAAACGTGGCGTACTCCGGCAGCGGTTACTTGGTGCTCCTGCATGGCTTCGAGCAGAGCGGCCTGAGTCTTTGGCGGTGTCCGGTTGATCTCGTCTGCGAGTATGATGTTTGCGAATACAGGGCCTTTAACAAACGTCAGCTCTCGGCCATCTGGTGTGTCCGTGAGGATCTCAGTTCCGGTGATGTCGGCCGGCATCAGATCCGGTGTGAACTGAATCCGGTTGAAATCGAGTTGGAAAATCTTGGCGACGGATTTTACGAGGAGCGTCTTGGCAAGTCCCGGCGCACCGGTGAGGAGACAGTGTCCGCCACACAGCAAAGTGAGTAGAATCTGATCAATAACTTCCTCCTGTCCGATGATGGCTTTCCCGAGTTCCGCTTTTACGCGCTCCCGGCCTTTTTGCAGGCGATCGAAAGCAGCCTCGTCTTTTTGGTGTTCGGTGGGTTCTTCGATGACGAGTGTTTCCGGTGCGGCTTCAGGAAGCTCAGGTGGAGTTGCTTGCGTTTCGATGGGGGCTTCGGACTTGGGTTCTGTTTCTGGATCGGTTTCGCTCATAAAATGGTGTTTTGATTCTGGGGTAATTGATCTCGGTATGGGTCTGTTTCTGAAATGGGGTTAGTGGGTCATGACATAGAAGATGATATTGATGCCCATCGGGTAGGCTTTCTTTTCGGCAAACTCGCGGAAGTACCATTCGGATTCTCCCTCCCGTTCCCAGCCGTCGCCGAGGTCGGTGTTTTGGCAGATAAGAACCATGAGACGTCCTTCATCGTCGAAGATGCCCCGATAGTGAACGAAGCGGGCATCGTCTCGCTCCCAAGTGATTCCCGAGCCACGATTGGCGACTGCAGAATTGATGCTGGGGACCTGCGGTTTTTCTTTTAGGTCAAATACGCTGTGAAAAATCGGATGTTCAATCGGCAGGTCCACGAGCTCGCGGTTCGGGAAGACACGTTTAATTTCGTAGAACACATTTTCCCATTCACTCTCTCCCCAAAAATCGTCAAACATAACGAAGCCCCCGTTGAGAAGGTAGTTGCGGAGGGAGGTGACCTCCGTTTCTTCGAAACTTAATCGACCGGCTTCGACAATATATAGAAACGGGTAGTCATGCAGGTTCTCTTGATCGAGGGTGACCACGACGGGCTCCGGATTGACCTTGAGACTCGTCATTTGTTGGAGTCGGTAGGCGAGGTTGAGTTCTGCATCGGGGTAGTCGGTTGCCCAGCCACCTCCGCCACGACGTCCCCAACCGCCTCCGCGACCATGACCTCGACCGCCGTAGGAAGAATACTGCACGCGGGCGAAGGTAAAGACATCGTGCTTGAACTCAGGGTCCACCTCCCAGTCGGGGATACCTACTTGGGAAGGACGGTACTGAGCCTGGATGATTGATAGACCTCCAATCAGACATAGTAAACCAACAGCCGCGCCGATGAGCAGGTTTCTGGAGGTCTTTGAGGGTGTCTTGGGAAAGTGATTACTCATTGAGGGTCGATCCCTTGATCTCAGATTGTGGAAGATTCACGGATGGATTATTTAAACGGTGTAGCAGTTTGTAGGCGTCTCGGTAGCGGGGTGCTTCTTCGAGCGCCCGGATGGTATGTCGGTGAGCGCCGTTTGTATCAAAAGGTGCCAGTTGCTTGGCGATTCGGTAATGGACGGATGCGATATCGTGAGGATCCAGTCTTGCCAGCACATTGCCTGCCGCAATTGCTTCAGTGGGATTACTAAGTTCTTCATCGGCTCTAAGCAGACCGCGCCAAGGCGTTTCTGCGAGAGGATTGATGGCCAGCCAGGCATCACTCCAGTGTTTGAGCCCGAGCCAGTCTTCAGCTTCGAATGCTATGGTAAATAGTCGAGTGACTGCATCGATGTCGTGAGCGTCTTGCCCGGCAATGATCTTCCAAGTGGCCTTCTCATTTTCAACGTCTTCGAGTTGCTGGTAGACGTAAGCTAGTAATCCGTGAGCGTTTTCTGTGCCGGTGAGATAGCCGGCACCGTCGATCAACTCGACCAGAGCGTCGCGAGCGTCTTCCCAGGCTTCTTCTTCGACCAACTGTGAGGCCGCTTCGAGGGCTGATTGATAACTGTTTTCTGGTGTGACTGCGGAGATGGCCTTTTCCAACATCGTTTCCGGGACCGATAGTTCGTAGTCTCCGCCGAGCTTGCGGGCTTCTTCACGAGACCAGACTGAAAATGAGCGGTCGAGGAATTCGATGGGTGCGACGTGCTCACTCAGTGCCTCGTTGGCATTGATGCCGTCGCCGAGTGCACGTAGGACGTTTTGCATAGCCTCGGTTCCGAAGCGTTCGAAGAGAAATTTTACGACGAGGTAGGATTGAAAGTAGGCGAACTGCACATCCTCGCCATCCTGAGCCTGCAGGAAAGCTGCGCTCATCTCGCTGATCGGTTGGGCCTCGCGGTCCAGAATGCGTTCTCGGTAATCGGCTGACATGCGACGACCCCAAGCAGGGTTTTCCTCAATTTCCTCATAGACGGATATGCCTTCGCTCAACCAGCGTGGCATGCGGTTGCGGGTCATCTTCAAGGTGATGGTGTGGCAGAACTCATGCCAGAGCACAGACTCCCAATTGGCTTGTCGGGTGGCGGGGCTGTTGACCGTTACCACGGGGCCGAAGCAGACGCCGAGGTAGCCGGGGTTGCCGGGCATCCCAAAGGTGCGCACACCGAAATCGCCAGGGTTCGGGTAGATCTCTACGATGGTTTTCTCCTTGAGCTCTATACCGTAACGGGCTGTGAGGGTCGAGTAGGCCCGTTCTAGAAGCTGGAGAGCCCGGTCTCCGTAAATGGGAGCTTCGTCTTCCCCCATCTTTAAATAAAAGTTCTTTGATTCGAGCACGGTGAACCCGTCGAGCTTATCGCTGAGGGTTACCAGATTGTAGGCCTCGACGTTGTAAGGGTCGTGGTCGTGCGCTTTATGTGCGAGTTGCCAGCCTTCTTCTTCGGTATCCTTTCCGAGGCGCAAAAGGTCCTGGGCTAGTTGTAGTTGTGCCGGAGCGAAATCAGGATCGAAGGCGAGGGCACGTCGTTGGGCATCTGCTCCTTCGGCGAACCAGTATTTCTGTGAAAGCTTGCGGCCAATTTGGTAGTCGACGTTCGGATTAGTTTTCCAACTCGAGAGAGCTGTGTGCCTATAGAAATCACCGCTGAGCGGATCGTTTTTGAGGTAGGCAATAACCGCACTGAGGGCGAGGGCATCGGGATGAATAGGATTGATGAGTAACGCCTGTTCGAGTGCGACACTTGCGTCGTCGTGTGCCTCAGCATCAATAAAGTGTTCAGCCATCAGAAGAATGCTCGGGACGTGGTTCTCGTTGAGCTTAATGGCTGTACGGGCGAACTCGATAAGCTGGGAGCGATCCCCATTGAGAAATGAGGCGGCCAAGCCTGACCACAAGTCGGGATCGTCCGGGAATAACTCGAGCCCTGCCTGAAAGTTTTGCGAGGCTAGTTTGTAGTCGTTCTTTTCGAGAGCCAGGTTGCCGGAAGCCAGAAACGCTTCAACGGGTGGTTCTTCGCCTTCTTTGGCACGTTTATAAAAGTTCTCCAAAACGATGCGTGCTTCGACACCCAGTACTAGTGCCACATCGCCTAATTCGACCAGCGCTTCCGGACTACGAACACGGCGAGCCCACATGGAGAAATACGAGTTGAGGGTGTTGAGGTGGTCGGCGACCTCGTCGGGCCGATTGTTGAATCGGGCGGCTTCGATGGCGAGTAATCGCAGGGAGAGACTGTAGGTGCGGCGGGTGAGACCTTCCGCAACCGTTTCGTAGGCGTGTTCATAACGACCGAGGGTCATTAAGGTTTTTCCCTGGAGATACCACCAGGCGTCGTTCCAGGGGTTAGCTTCGGTTTGCACCATCAGCTGCGGAAGCAGTTCTTCGTAGTGTCCTTGCTTGAAAAGGAGCTGGGCGTCTTCCCAGGGAATGCGAGGCTCTTCCAGAACGTCTTCCTGGGCTGAGAGATTTGTGTTCCAGCAGAAGATACTCAAAACACATCCAATAAATACATGGCGGATGGTATGATGAGGTATTGGAA
>CALGUT010000744.1 GCA_937920335.1 uncultured Opitutales bacterium | reverse complement strand
CGCCTGTAAAAGATCTCCCGATACTAAGTGAAGCACATAGACACCAGGTACTAGAGCAATTCAACGAAACCCTTCACCCGTTATCTTCGTCTCAAAGACTTCATGATAAGCTTGTACATTTTGCTAAAACTCAGCCAGATACTATCGCTCTCGAGTTTGGAACTAGCAGACTTTCCTACGGAGAACTCAATACTCAGTCCAATAACGTAGCATACGCTTTGCAGCAGAAAGGAGTTAAACCCAATCAAGTGGTAGCTGTCGTCGCACGTAGATCTCTATATCTACCGGTTGCGCTGTTTGGCGTGCTTAAGGCTGGCGGAGCTTACCTTCCAATAGATCCTGATCTTCCGGATGATCGTATCCAATATTTCATTGCAAACAGCGAAGCAAAACTCGCGCTCATCGATCCAGATATAAAAACACCCAAGGGCGAAGAACTATTAACGCTTGACCTGACCCATCTGGCTCAACAACAGGCACCTGGAAATATAGAAGACAACACCCATCCTTCTGACTTGGCTTACGTCATCTACACATCAGGCTCCACCGGAAAGCCCAAGGGCGCGATGATCGAACACAGGTCAATTTGTAATCGACTCGAGTGGATGGCTTCTAATTACGGTTTCTCAGATTCCGAAGTACAACTTCTGAAAACTCCGATCACATTCGATGTTTCGGTACACGAACTATTCTTATGGTCCTTCGTGGGAGCCAAACTAAGCATCGCACCACCAGCAGCTGAAAAAGACCCGGCCGAATTGGTGAGGTTAATCAAAGTTCACGAGGTAAATCACATTCACTTTGTTCCCTCTATGCTGGATGGATTTCTGAATTACGTTTCAGCCTTCGAGCTCGAAGATTCACTAACAAGCTTGAGAAATGTATACTGCAGCGGAGAAGCATTGGCGACGTCTGCCGTTATAGCATTCAAGCACCTCGTTGGGACCCCCTTTCAGGTCGGTCTTCACAACCTTTATGGCCCTACCGAAGCGGCAGTCGATGTGACCTATTTCGATTGTTCTAAACTCGGCACTGGTGACACCGTTCCGATCGGTGCCCCCGTTTGGAATACACAGCTCTATGTCCTCGACACGCACCTCAATCCAATGCCGATAGGATACTCAGGCGATATCTATATCGGAGGCGTGCAGGTCGGTCGCGGATATATGAACCGCCACGACCTCACCTCAGAATCCTTCATCAGGAATCCATTTTCCCAGAACGACGAGGAGAAGCTCTACAAAACGGGTGATCTCGGTCGGTGGATTCCCGATGGCAACATCGAATACCTAGGCAGAAACGATTTCCAGGTAAAGATAAGAGGCGTCCGCATCGAACTCGGAGAAATTGAATCAGCGATCCTAGAGTTCGAAGGAGTCACCAAAGTAGTCGTCATAGCCAAAAAGCAAACTGCCGATTCCCCAATTTTGATTGCTTACTTCACCACTACAATGAGGCCTGGTGAAATAGGTGAATCTGAGCTGCGGAGTTTTATCAAGAAGAGGCTTCCTGAACAATTAATTCCATCCTTCTTTATTCACCTGGACGAGTTTCCACTTTCACAGTCAGGAAAGATGGATAGAAAAGCTCTGCCCGAACCGACGACTAGCTTAGTGAAATCGTCAACAGATAACAGATCCGTTGAGTTTTCCGATCCCGTTTCAGAGCTTCTTCATTCTATTTTCTGCGAAGTACTAGAAGTCGATCACATTGATCGAACCGGGGGCTTCTTTGAACAAGGAGGCCACTCGCTCCTCGTAATTAAGATCCTTGGAAGAATCAGAAAAACGCTTAAGGTCAGCCTGAGTCTTCCAGAATTCCTTCAAGATCCTACTTTTGACGGAGTGCTTGAGAAGATCTTAGAAAACACGCGAAGGGAAGAATCCAAGAGCCAAATCAAACACACGGAATACCCTAGCCCATTGCCCGTTTCTTGGGGCCAAAGGCGCATGTGGTACCTGCATGAAATAGACGACTCAAGAGTCGGTTACAACATCGCGTATGGAGTCGTTTTCAAAGGCTCACTGCAGCTCGATCACTTGGTCGATGGCCTAATCCATACCATCAAGACTCACGAAGCTCTAAGAACGACGTTTAAGCTTCATAACCACGAACCGGTCCAAATAATTGCCGACCAGAACATTACGGTTTCCGACTACTTAATTCAAGAAACAGTCACAGAAAACAGTAGCTCAGCCCAATTCGATCGAATCCTGAAAGGCGCATGGACGAAAAAATTTGACCTCGAAACTGGACCTTTATTTAGCGCTCGTATTACCTCTTTTTCAGACGACTGTATTTTCCTGAGTCTATCGCTCCATCATATTATAGCCGATGAAGCCGTAGAAGAGATTCTATATCGAACTATCGAAAAGAGTTCTGAAATAGTTAGCAGCGAAACAGAGAATCCACATCTTCAAATTGGGGATTTCTCCATCTGGGAAAGAAGCCCCCACTATCAACAGAACATCGCTGGACACTTGGAATGGTGGGAGGATTATCTCAAAGAAGCCCCTCCACTGTTAAAACTACCCACCGATTATCCAAACGAATCTAAAATCAATTTTCGTGGCACTCGATCAGTCGCACGATTATCCGCAGAAGATTCGCTCGGATTTTCCAAGCTCCTGCGTAGTCTTGATGCAACCCAGTTCATGGGATTCCAAGTCGCTTGGTCGCTGTTCTTGGGCAAGCTGAGCCAATCGGAAGACATTGTCATTGGCGCACCCTTATCCTTAAGAAATCAACCAGGATTGGAGTCCACCGTAGGCTTCTTAATAAACTCACTTCCTTTCCGGACTCGTTTCTCCAGCAAATCAACATTCAAAGACCTCGTAATTGAGGCCAGGGCTCAGACTCTGGAGATTTATAGACACGCCGACCTCCCATTCGACAAATTGGTGGATCACATCCAGTCGGATCGTTCTCAATCCGTATCACCCATTTTCCAGGTCATGTTAGTTATGAATGGAAAACCATCAGAGGGGCCGCAATTCGAGGGTGTGACTACAGAGGTTATAAACTCCGACCCGGAATCTGCGAAATTTGATTTAACTCTTTTCGTAAATGAAACAGATCAAGGGTTTGAGTTTAAGTTGGAATATAAGACAGCGCTTTTCAACGAACATACGATCGCTTGCTGGCTGGAAGACTTTGTGAGTTTCCTAACTCGCTTAAAAGAGTCCCCAACTGAACCATTAGAGGCGATCGACTCGATCAGCAACAGGGATCGCTCCAACCAGCTAAACTGGTCAAATGGAGGAGCATTCGATTCTCCAACTGGTTCGACGCTTGCCAGCTTAATCCATGCAGTAGCTTCTAATAAACCTTCAGATATCGCGGTTCAGTACCAAAATACGAAGCTCAGTTTTCAGTCTCTCAATCAACAAGCTGAGCAGCTATGTGACTCCATTTACAACCCAGCAATAGGAAACCGGAAGATAGGAGTATGCTTCGACCGTGAACCCGAGCTCTTTGTTGCCATTCTTGCCACCATCCGATCCCGGGCAGCCTATGTACCGTTAGATTCCTCATGGCCCGTATCAAGACTATCGTGGGTCATCGAAGACTCCGGAGTTGATCTGATTTTAGTCAGCAACGATGAAACCAAGCAACAACTTCAATCACTCGCACCGGAAATTGAAATTCGAAAAATAACACTACGCCAGGAGACAGCGACGCTCTCTTCTCCCGTATCACCAGTTAAGACCAAGCCTGAGGATCTGGCCTACATGATCTATACGTCTGGCTCAACTGGGAGGCCAAAGGGTGTACTCGTTTCTCAAAAGAATGCAGTCTCCTCAACCCTTGCCAGAAACGAAGTCTACGGCGATTATCCAGAACGGTTTCTACTACTTTCACCCCCTATTTTCGACAGCTCGATCGCTGGAATTTTCTGGACACTCACCCAAGGAGGAACGCTCGTACTGCCAGCAGCGGGAATTGAAAAAGATCCTAAACTTCTAGCCGATCTACTGATAGAAGAATCCATTACCCATTTCCTATGCTTACCGTCAGTTCTTAATGGCTTACTCCCTTTTCTCGAGGGGAAAGAGCACTCACTCGGGACGGTCATCGTCGCTGGTGAAACCTGTTCTAGTTCACTTCCAGGAAAACTTAGAAACACACTGCCAGGAGTGAGACTATTCAATGAGTATGGACCTACCGAAGGAACTGTATGGTGTACTGCAATTGACATTACCAACTACTTGGCGAGCGAAAGAATTCCTATCGGAAGACCCATTCCAAACAGCCGAGTCTATATAGTAGACAACCACCTCAATCTACTACCGGCAGGAGCATTTGGTGAGATCGCTATCGCAGGGGAAGGACTAACCAATGGATATCATAATCTCCCACAGCTAACTGACGAGCGCTTCCTAAAACCAAACGTCAATACATTACCCGAAGAAAGAATCTACAGAACAGGTGATTTGGGAAGGTGGCAATCCGAGGGAATTCTTGAATTTACCGGACGACTCGACGATCAGGTAAAGATCCGTGGGTATAGAATAGAGCCAGGAGAAATTGAAGCCGCACTCGAATCGATTCCCCAAGTCGAGTCCGTCGCCGTAATAATAAAAAAGAGAAGCCTGGATCAAGCCGGTGAAGGCGCAGCGAGTACCCATTCATTCTTGGCCGCCTTCGTTGCGTTCCGAAAAGGCACCAACGACCTAAATGAACAGGAACTCGTAGCACAAGTTTCAGATAGGCTTCCAAGCTATATGGTCCCTACCCGTTGGATTCTATTAGAAAGACTTCCGACCACTTCCACCGGTAAAATCGATCGTCCTGCTTTAAGTCGTTTACCGATAGATAACCCAGTGGATAAGGAACCTTCCAACAACGAGATGCCCGAAGGTAGCACTCTAAAGCAACTTCATGATATATGGTGCCAAGTACTTGGCATACCGTCGATAAGTAGAACCGATAATTTTTTCGAGCTCGGCGGGGACTCAATTTTGGCGATCAGTATGGTATCAAGAGCCAAGCTAGCTGGTATTCAGATATCCGTGACAGATCTCTTTAAATCTCCTACACTAGAAACACTCACGCCTGCTGATTTTAGCAGCGCTCAATG
>CALGUT010000743.1 GCA_937920335.1 uncultured Opitutales bacterium | reverse complement strand
CGTTGTTCCCGTGTCCAATCGTGCCCAAAGTGTAGATGCGTTCTTCGCGAACATCATCACCTGTTACGATGGCATGCTTCGCCAGCGTCTGCGCGTTATCCTGCAGTTTCAGCACCATTTCAGGATTGGCGTCCAGGGTTATGGCTAGATTTTCGAAGCCTTCCAATTCCGGATCGGCGGGTAGGTTTTGCGAAAGCTTTAGATTTATGCCGAGCAGATCTTCGACGGTGTTATCCAACGCTGTATGGCTCAAACGCCTGATCGCGATGCGGCCTCCGGTTGTTTGCTTTTCAGCCGCGGCACGCAGGTGCGTATCGATTGCCGAGATGACTTTGGTTAATTCATTAGCGGGGGGGCGAGGCTCGTCCTCGGGTGGCATGTCCCCGACAACCAACATGTCTGAAATATCCTGCCAGGTGATTGCGTTTTTCGCATCACTGAAGTCGGTGCTTAGGGTATCGAGACGAATGTCCCCCTTCTGTTTCTCGTCCCCATGGCACTGATAGCAATGCTCCTGGAGAAATGGGGTAACGAGGTCGTCAAAGTTTTCCTTGGAATAGGTCGTTAGGGATGAGCTGATAAGACCGCCAGTGGCGATGATGGGCAAAAGAATACGCCTAATCATGGTGAGTGGTATCCGAAAAGCGACTACGCCAGCTCGTTATTGATGTTGCCGGTGCTAACAGCGAAGCTATCGGTCTCGATTCCCAATTGCTGCAGCATCGTTACGAACACATTGCAGAGTGGGGTGGTGCCTTCTTCGAAAATCAAATCTCGCCCATGTTTAAGGTCTCCTCCTGCAAGAAGGACCGGAAGGTTCTTGTTGGAGTGTGAGCTTCCGTTGCCCAGTCCGCTTCCAAACAGGATCTGTGTGCGATCGAAAAGACTCGCTCCACCATCATCGATGCTTTTCAGGCGGGTCATGAATCGTTCGAGAGACTGTATGTGCATGGTCTCGATATTGACGAGTTCGTCTACGACCTCCGGATCCTTCCCATGATGGGATTGACCGTGATAGCCAGATAATTGTCGGCCTTGGAATATAATCGGAAGCCCGCCAGCTGGTAACTCGATCGAAACGACTCGTGTGGAATCATGCTCGAGGGCCAAAGCCGTCAGTTCGTACATGAGATCCAGATTTTCATGGAAAGTAGTGGGGCGTTCGAGGAGTGGTGGAATTCCAGGTTTGGGCGTATTTACCCATTGCTGTTGGCGTTCGATCCGTTTTTCCACGTCGCGAATAGAGGAGAAGTAGTCGTCTACTTTTTGCCGGTCTTCATAGCCGATTTCTTTTTGCAAGGATTTCGCATCGTCCGCGACCATATCAAGCACACTGCGCTTCAGGTCCATGGCCTTGCTGGCAGCCTCGGGATTAAGGTCATTTACAAATAGCTTTTTGAATACCTTCATCGGGTCCGCCTCGGGTAGGAGGGGAACACCATTTTCATCCCAGGAAACGGTTTGTGTGGGTTTGCCTTCGGACGCTCCGAACTGGAGTGAGTGGTAGCGGCTGTCCTTACTCAGGGTCTTTGCAGCGAACTGATCGAGTGTGACTTGGTTACGCACCATGATGGACTCTCCGATATACTCAGGTTGGTAAACGCCAGACAGAAATGACGGAGTTCCTTTGTGGCCACCGTTGATGCCATGGTCGACTCCGGAAACGACAGTGAAGTCGTCGCGGTGCGGCATGAGTGGTTCGAGTAGCTTCGGCACACGATCGCTGCCGGCGGTCGGGTGCCACTCGCCTGGGTACATGCCGAGGAAGGTGCCGATCGTGACCAAACGCTTTCTAGGCTCAGCTATCGCTTGCGCGGCAGCCAGCGGCATAGGAAGTGAACTCAAAAAGGGAAGAGCCATCAGGCCGCCAGCGTTTCTTAGGAACTGGCGGCGATTGATATAAGTGATATTTCTCATTAGGGACGGTATTTAGGGTATCTTTCCTAGTAAGCTAGACTTGCGCCAAATGACAAGTCACGAGATGGGTTTTTGCGGATAGGAGGTCGAGGTTCTTCTGCAATAGACTACCGTCGAAAACCGCATTCGAGGGTATAGTATTCGATCGGTAGATGTGACAGTGGCTCCTTGAGCTTAGCCAATTCTTCTGCAGGACCGTGAATTTCCAGTTTAACGAGTTCGGAGATTTCGAGGGCCTTGCCCAGTAATTCCCCGACGTTATCCAAATGTGCAAGGACGCCTTCTGCATCGGCATAACCCTCGCGACAGTGAATGAGTTCATCTGTGAAAGTAAACCCGTAGTAGAGCACCTTTTCTTCCTTCTCAGTCAGTGCCACGAATTGGGGGCAGGTGGCTTTGAAGTCTTCGTATTTTCCTTCGTGGGGTTTGAAGTAGGGAACGATGGTGCAGCAGGTATCTTTAGTGGCCATGATGATATTAATTTGAGTTTATGGGTTTTTGAAATGTGTGAGACTATGTTTGATGAAACGGTAGATACGTTCGTCGGTGTCTTCGATGCTCCATTTGATACCATGTCCGGTCCCGGGAACTACAACCAGCTCGTGCGGGATTTTCAATTCGTGGAGATACATTGACCAGTCAAGGTTGCCGCGGTAATTATCGTCTTCATTGCCGATGACGACCATGAGCCTGACTTCTGGTGCGTCTGTTCGGGACGCGTAGACCGAAGCATTGTTGAAGGCATTGTTCTTACCGTCGGGAATGGTTAGGTATTCGCTTTCTACGCCCTCGTTCTCATCAATGATTTTCTCGAAATGGAATCCTCCAGCTAACGTGATTGCGGTAGCAAAAAGATCTGGGTGACTGAAGACATAGCGACCGGTACCGCGCCCTCCCTGAGATGAACCCATGACAACACGCCCTGAGCGATCTGCAATGGTTGGGTA
>CALGUT010000742.1 GCA_937920335.1 uncultured Opitutales bacterium | reverse complement strand
CCCTTTCAAGACCTTGGGGCATCAGCGAATAAGGCGAAGCTTCATAATCTTTCACCTCATCTGCTTCGAATCGACGATTTTCATCGTCTAAGGTATAGAGCAGCATAGCCCCTTTACTCTGGTGGTCAATTTGAAGTCCTTGATGTACCTTGCCATCAGTCGTATAGATATTCCATGCCTGATACTGAGGCGGAAACGAGTCCGAAGGCCGGAGGATCGAGCGAACGATTTGCTCAGGTGAAACCGATTGCGCAATACCTCCGAGATCCGGTCCCAGCTTCTTGCCACCACCATCAACAGCGTGGCAGTTCGTACACATCACCTGTGTTGTACGAAACACATGGTGACCGCGGGACACACTTCCCCCTTCTTCCACTCGACTCACCCACTCATCAACCGACGTCGGTCTCTTCCTCGAGTACGGTTTAGAAGAATGGATCCCAAACAATGCCGCCTCCGCCAATTCTAACAGACCCTCATCTCCGGTAGCGGATAGTAGTTTTTCAAAGCCTTCTTTTACGTGCAAATCTCCGACGTGATAACGAAGGGTCCGCCCCGCTTCATAAGCAACGTCAGCAACCGTATCGTCCAACAAGGAGACGAGCAATGCAGGATTCGGAAGGGCTTGTTTGCTCAACGCAAGCAACGCCTCCGTTCTCACCGCAGAAGATTGATATTCATCTAATGCCAGCTCAGTAAACCGATTCAACACAGACAGGTCCTGCATCGTCGATGTGCGTTCGATAACAGCTATCAGTATCTCAGGTTCATTACTCTCTAACAAGTCTACCACGGTGACTGCATTCAGTCGTTTGATTGCCTGTGCCCGAACCTCTGGTGATAAACTCATATCCCTTGCCAACGCAGCCACAAGGCCCTCCGGAAGCTTGCGAACCAATTTCTTAGCACTCTTATCTCCTCGATCCCGGTAGCTTTCAATAAATGCTTTGTCCAGGCCTTCTACCGAAGCCAAGTAAGTATTAAACAGCATCTGATTTACCGTTCCAACACGCAGCACTTTGTCCAAGTGCTCCTTGAGTGAGACATCCATCGTCTCAGCCGCCCACCACAGCGCCAATAAACGAACCTCTAGATCTTCATCGCCTAGCGCTTTGGAGATATACTGAGACTTTCCCGATAAATCCATGCGTTTCAACGCAAGGTAACCAACCAAACGAACCCTTGAATCGTAATCGTCTGTGAATCCTTCAGCCAGTTCACGACGCTCTTTCGCAGCCAACCACATTTCACCATGGTGCCGAGCAAAGGCGTCGTCGCTCTTTATAAATCGTCTAATAGAAGTCTCGTCGACCGTAACGAATTCTCTCTTTGGAAACGATTCTGCCAACGGCAGCTTCGACACTCTCCATATGCGACCTTTCCCGTGATTCGGATAATCGACCAGCATCCAATCCGAAATAAACAAATTTCCCTCGCTATCCTGATCGAGCGCAACCGGTCGAAAATCCTTTCCACCCATCATAAAAAGAGACTTTTTAACCGAACCATCCGGCTGAATATCATGGCGCTCAATCGTGTTCTCATTCCACACGGTTACCAAAATAGAATGCTCTCCTCGCGCTGAAACATCTATCAAACCGGACGGCGCTTCACCCGTCCCGGAGATGTAGGGCAAATTCCCTGGGAACGAGCCATCCCAGCCCTGAAAGGGATGGCGACCCGATCCTCCATACATCGACTTATAGCCATAATCGCCACCTTCGACCACCTTGAGCAACCGATTCGGTCCACGTGCATCGGGGTCATTATCAACCAGCAGTAAATCGCCGCGGTGATCAAATTTCAGGTCCATGGAATTCCAAAATCCGGTCGCCCACTCTTCAACTTGAGTCCCATCCGCATTCGCTCGCACCACATTTCCACCGTCCCCATAGCCCTCAACTAAAGAACCATCCTGTCCTTCAATTCGATAGTATTCACTGCCTACGTTCCCCCGAGAAATATACATGTGATTCTGCTCATCGAAGGTAATACCCAACCAACAACCGTGGGGATTACCGGCCTTGGTATCTAACGTCAGGATCAATTCAGGTTCGTCGCATACGCCATCTCCATCACGATCAGGCAACGCATACAGCGACCAGGCACAAAGAATGTAGAGTATACCCTCATTCGAAAAAGCGAGGTTCATTCCTGCGTTGAAACCTTCGGCAAACACAAATGACGAATCAGCCACACCATCTTTGTCCTCGTCGATAAACACCTTCACAATATCGCCATCAGGGCCCTCATAATTGCTGGGAGGCGAATGGGTATGGGACTCAATGACATAGACCTTATCATCATCTCCCACAACCATACCTACCGGCGTAACGATAGCTGGGTCCTCCGCAAACAAGGTAAGTTCGAGGCTCGCATCTTTTACTTCCGGCCCGGCTCCTTTACCAACGGCCGACCCGGCAATAAAAAGTAGCAGTAGGAGAATATAATTCTTTCTAAAAGGGCTCATACATTTCCGAGGTTTGAGGTTAGTCGAAATAAAATAGCCTAACATAAAGGAAGCCAGGGGTCTTATAGCTAGTAGACAGATTTTGTGCGATCTTGGCCAAGACGTTCTCAACGATCAAAACCACTAAGCCCATTCGTTGATCAAAATTAATTTAAATGGGTATCAAAAAACCTTAGAACCCTATCCTTAACCATCGGCGAACCAAATAGAGGGCCACCATGTCCTGCTCCTGCTACAACCTCAAACTCGGCCGTTACGCCATGGTCTTTGAGCTTTTCATAAAAACGAGTGCTCTGAGACAGGGGCACTCCCGGATCCATATCGCCGTGCATGATTAGGAACGAAGCGTCATCGCTACTTATATTATCCAAGGAACTCGCTTGCTTCGCCAATTCAGGACAATCTTTAACCGTGCAGCCCAAGAGTTTGGCACCGTTCGAGTTGGCCACATCCTCCTCGGTGCGACCATTCCCAACATTGTTGGGG
>CALGUT010000741.1 GCA_937920335.1 uncultured Opitutales bacterium | reverse complement strand
GAAGTAATGATCAATCGAATGTTCTTCGAGAGATTCTTTGAGTGCAGACGTTTGGCTAGCAGACAGCATGCATTGAGGTATGCCTCGCGACTTGAAGAGGTGTAAGGCCGAGTTAGCTCCTTTGTGTAAGGTTAGTTGGCGTCTCTTGCTTATGTATCCACTGATGAATTCATTGCTCAGTTCCTTGAAGTCGTGTTTCTCAAGATCAAATCCGATTCGTCGGTAATAATCGATGACGGGAAAGTCAAAAGTGTCTCGGTAAGTTTCCACGTTAATCTCTGGAAGCTTTCTTCGTGAGAGTATTCCATTGATGAGTTGCACGCAAAATTCAGCGTCATCGACCAGGGTTCCGTTCCAGTCCCAAATGACGTGCTCAATGTCCGTTATAGATTCCATTTAGATCAATTCCTGGTTGTGGGGATACGTATCTTTGTGAGTTAGAATGGTCCAAAGTACACCGGTTAACATAAATGCTCCGGCCACGTAGAATGCTTGGCTCGGTAGTTCTTTAAAGAACCAATATCCAAGCACACCGGCGTAGACGAATTGCATTTGATTCATTAAGGCAACGAATTGGCTACGAAACCAGCGCATGGATAAGTTTAACAGGGAGTGTCCTAAAGCGGTGGGAATGAGGCCAAGTAGTAGAATGTAGATCCATTCTTGCGGGTCCGTTGAGTAGGGAAGGCCCGTTCTTAGAAGGCCTGCAAAAAATGAGATCCCGCTCGCGGTCAGGTAGAGGGGGATCAGGTAGAGCCAAATAGACGGTATGGATTTGTTCTTACGTGCGAGTATTAAATACCAGGCCATGAGTAGCATGGAAACTACGCATACTAAATCACCGGCAAGCAATCGTGCGTCTAATTTGAAGTCAGTTACAGCCAAGACGCTAATTCCTAGAATCGCCAGAATCGTTCCTACCGATTCCTTGCCATTGAGACGTTCTTTAAGAATGAAGTAGCCCATGAAAGGTATGGCTACTGGAATCATGTTAACGATTAACGTCGAGTTTGCTGAGGTCGTCCAACGGGCACCGATATTCCATGTTATAAAATGAGCCGCTAGTAGAATGGAGGGTAGTGCGGATACCTTAAATGCGTCGGTAGTTGAGAATTCTGGATATCGCTTTCTGTCCCGAATAAATAGAGGGCAAAGAATAATGGCGCCGGTGATGAGACGCGCAGCTGAAAGGTGTTCCGGTTGTAGTTGACTTGTTTTGGTCATGACCACCGACGTGGCAGCGCAGAAAGTCCCGAAAGCTAAAATACAGATCCGCCAAATCATGAAGCTTCGAGTGTCTTAACAAACGCTTCCAGTTGTTTTGTGAAAGCAGTCGGTTGTTCAAAACATGCGCTGTGTCCGCTATTCTTAATTATCGCGTGATCACAACCTGGTATTTGGGAAGCCATGCGATGGCCAATGTTCGCAAATTTAAAATCCTTTTCACCGGATACTAGTAGGGTGGGAATGGTTAGTTGTTTCAGTCGATGCCATATCGATGGCATGGTACCGGTTCCTAAGGTCTGTAAATACGTGGACAACGATTTAGTCGATAGCCTGTGACGTTTTTCAAGCATTCGGCTTCGATAGGGTTCTGGGATCGCTTCCTGGCTTTTGAGGATGGGTTGATTCAACCAGTAGCTTAAAAAATCATCGATGGTTTGATCAGTTAGTTTCTCTGCCAGTTCGCTGTCTTGTTTTAACCGTTCCGCTTTAAGGGCAGCATCTTCAATTCCGGGGGTAGCACCGATTAATACCAATCCTTTTAATCGCGATTGATGTTGTATGGCGTATTGGAGCGCGATTCGACCCCCCATCGAATATCCAACTAACACACACGGTCGTCCCTGTGTTGTCTCTTCGATGAGTGAATCCAGGTCGGCTAAGGTACTAGCCCAAGTTATGCGACTGTTTGGAGGTGTGGACCGATAGTCAGGGAAATCAGGTGCGATCAACGGCCGTCTCTGTTTCAGATGATCTGCAACGATTGAGTAGTCTGATCCAGACCCGATGAATCCGTGTAAGCAGATGAGATGCATCCCCGGTTTATCCTGATACCAACTATGTATGTGCTCTTCCAAAACGAATTATTTCTAAGGCTTGTTTGGCGCTGACAAACAAACGTTGAGTTGAGGTACTTGGTCGGAAGCAGGGCAAGAAGACCGACCGCCTGGTTTCGTAGTTGAAATCGCTGCCACTCGGTTGGCCCATGCCAGAGCCTCTTTGAAGGTATTTCCTCTGGAAAGAGCTAGGGAAAATGATCCATGAAATACATCACCTGCTGCAGTAGTGTCCACTGTCGCAACACTGTGCCCTTTCAGGCTCCCTTGTTCGCCTGTGGTGGTTTTCCAAACCACTCCTTGTTCGCCTCTCGTTATTGCGACATGGGGTGTGTTTTCAAGGAGACAGTTGAACCAATTATCGGGGTGCTCAGATCCTGAACTGGCAATGGCGAAACTGCTCGACGCAACTAAGTGACTGACGTTGCCGGCGAGCGTCTGAGTTGCATCGCGAAAAGAGCCTGCGTCCAGCACGGAGGGTATGTCGGAGAATTGCTGCAACGCCTTTTCTGAAGCATCCCATTCGTGTCCATCGATCAGGATGCACTTGGGATGCAGGTTAGAGAAGTCGAACGTTAGCGACTCGATTTTTTGGCTGTAATTAACGACCGAGCGGTCACCGTTTTGATTAACCGTTACGCTTGCGATTGAAGTCGGTGAATCGGATCGGAGGATACGGTCTACTTGCACGTCTGCGGCTCTCAGTTCATCGAGATGTGCGTTGCCGAAATGGTCATTTCCCAAGCGCCCCATGAAAGCCGCTTTGCCTCCAAGCTTACTAATGCAATAGGCTGCATTGGCAGCTGGACCTCCGCCTTCACTGATGAGTGACGTCGCCTTCGTCTTTTCGTTGGGACCCGGCGCGCGATCGACTTGGAAGTTCAAATCCCAACACGCAAGTCCGATCGCTAAAACGTCAAGCTGGTTCATGGCCTCAAGTTGGTCGGAACGGTGTCTACTGTCAAAGTCGGATCGCTGGTCGGATCAGGATAAGGATTTTGTTTGTTAATCATATCCTTAACGACGGTTTACAATAGCATTGCTTTCCGATTCATTACGGCCTTCATCTGATCGCTTTTATGAAATTTGTATTTCTAAATATCCACACGGTCTTGATACTAATGCCGGCGATTCAAGGGTTAGTCGCTCAGGAAGCGGACGGTTTGCGTCTTTATGAATTGGATCCCATCGAAACGGTCAGCCAGAGAATTGCGTTAGAAGAATCGTTTTCTACGTTTACGATGCCGGTATCTGCATTGCGTTATGAACCGTTGGTGGATCTACAGACGCGCAATTCAGCGGAGAGCCAGGGCGATGTGACCATTCGAGGTGGTATTTTCGAAAACACCGGATTCATGTTGGGAAGCGCTACCTTGTATGATCCTCAAACGGGGCACTACTTCGCTGAAATTCCGATTTCTCCGAAGATGCTTTCGACCGCTACCATACTTACTGGAAGTGAAAATGCTTTTTCCGGATTTAATTCCAGTGTCGGTACTGTGAACTATCAGTGGAGTATCATTCAGCCTATACAGGAGGTCGCTCTAGGATTCGGTGAAGACGGTTATTGGTACGGCAGTGCTTACGGAGCTTACGTTGGAGAAAGTGAAGATGGAAACCAGTGGGGTATAGACGCCGAAGTTTCTCATTCCGAGTCAGACGGTCCGATCGCTGATGGTGACCATGACTTTGATCGGGTAAGTCTTCGTTTTCAAAGGAGCGGTAATGATTCCCGAACCGATTTGTTTTTTGGCTATCAGGATAAGTTTTTTGGTTGGCCGAATTTGTATACCCCTTTTGGAGTTCCGGAAACTGAGGATATCCAAACGAGTCTTCTGTTCCTTAATCATCGCATGAATCACGGAGACTTCTTTTGGCAAGCGAGCGGGTACTACCGTGAAAACGACGACGACTACGAATTCGATCGAAGGGATCCGGGCGTGTTCAACCCGTTTGAGCATACGACAAAAGTCTTCGACCTTGCTGTGGAAGGCGGTTGGACATTCGAGAGCTGGAGCATTCTTGCAAAGACTGAATGGTTGGACGATAATATCGAATCGACCTCGCTTACCTTTGGCGCATTTGATTCGAGGACCTACTTAAAGAGTAGCGTATTAGTTGAAACGGATTGGAGTGATGATACCGGAAGGTTGTGGAGCCTGCTTGGAGGGCTATCGTTTGATGATAACAACCGAGGGGCAAGTGACGTGTCACCGATGGCTCGGTTGGAGGTAACGGGTATTCCTGGATTCGGAGAACAATCGACCTTATACGCCGACGTCTCCCGTAGCACGCAGGTACCAGGCTATACGGCAATCGCCTCGAACCCAGCTGGTGGACTCTTTCGAGGAAATCCAAATCTGGGTCGGGAGTTCGCAACAAACTACGAGTTGGGATTGATGACCCAATCCGGAAATTTTACACTACAGGCTGCGGTTTTCTTGAGAGAGGATCGTGACCTTGTTGATTGGACCTTCGTTTTTGATGTATTTGGTCGCACGGCTAATAACGTGGATATCGATACCACAGGTTTGGAGCTCGTTGCTTCTTACGACCTCGAAAAAGGACGTATTGTCTTGGGCTATATGGGGCTATCCAAGGATGAGGATTATGGGCTGGCGGATGTGGACGCCAGCTTCTACGCGCTGAATTATGCCCGTCATCGAGTGAACCTGGCATTTATCTATGAGCTTATGCCAGGTATTGAAATTCGTTCAGATAATATTCTTCGGGTGCAGCAGGAAAATGTTCTTCGCACGGCTGGTACGCCTGATGAAGCGGTTATCTCATCGCTGGGTCTTTTCTATTTCCCTGAGAGTTTAGAAGGTCTTGAGCTCAGCCTGGCAGTCACGAATTTGTGGGATAGTGATTTTGAGGAGATTCCTTCTGTTCCGGCAAGTCCCCGGCAAGTATCACTGAATGCGGTTTACCGTTGGTAGGCACAAAAAAGCCTGCGCTTTCACGCAGGCCTTTCGAAACTACACAGGGTGGGTCGCTACCGATTAAAACGGTTTCGCGATAACGAGATAAGTCACGATGATCAGAGCGACTAGTGGAATCTCGTTGAACCAACGCAGTCCTTTTGAAGACCACTTGAGGGTTCCCTTCTCAGCTTTCTTTACGAACCCAAATGTCATGTGGTTGTAACCGATAAACAGCACTACCAAGAGGAGTTTTGCGTGAAGCCAGCCTTGTCCGGAAAAGAACTTCATAGAAATTGCGATCCATAGCCCGGTGGCGAAACCCAATACCATCATAACGTTTCCAAACATAAAGAGTTTGCGCGCCATGATGAAGAGGCGATCGACGCCTTGCCCTTCGGCTTTTGCTTCAACGACATGAACGAGTATGCGTGGCAGGTAGAAGAGGCTGACCATCCAGGCCATGACCATTACGAGGTGGAATGTTTTGATCCAAAGATAGAGTTGTCCAGACATAGGTATATTAGAGTTATGATCTTTAATAAAAGAAAAGGCGGCCGAGTGTCGACCGCCTTTTCGAAGATAAAGTGTGGATTGTGCTTATTCGCGGATGAGATGATTCTGCGAATTAGATCTTTCCTACCTTGCCACCGTATACCGCGTGTTTACCAAGCTCTTCTTCGATACGAAGGAGTTGGTTGTATTTCGCAATACGATCACTGCGTGAGAGTGAACCGGTTTTGATTTGACCCGCGTTGGTCGCAACAGCGATGTCCGCAATCGTTGCGTCCTCAGTTTCGCCGGAACGGTGAGAAATGACAGACGTGTAACTGTTTTCCGTAGCCATTTCAACCGCGTCGAAAGTCTCGGTGAGAGATCCGATTTGGTTAACCTTAACGAGGATCGAGTTAGCGACACCCATATCGATTCCTTTTTTGAGGAATGTGGTGTTGGTAACAAAAAGGTCGTCGCCTACGAGTTGAGTGTTGTGGCCCATCTCTTCGGTCATGTGTTTCCAACCAGTCCAGTCGTTTTCGTCACAACCGTCTTCGATGGAGAGAATTGGGTAGCGAGACTGCATGTCCTTTAGGAATGCAACCATCTCCTTGTAGTTCTTCTTGGAACCATCGGATTTAGAGAATACGTAGCGTTTGGTTTTGCTGTTGTAGAACTCAGAGGAAGCCACGTCGAGGGCGAGGAAGATTTCCTTACCGAGTTTGTAGCCTGCTTTCTTCACAGCGAGCGCGATGACTTCCAGCGCTGCTTCGTTCGATTCTATGTTTGGAGCAAATCCTCCTTCGTCACCGACTGCTGTTGAAAGACCTTTGCCTTTCAGCACACCCTTAAGCGCATGGAAAATTTCAGCACCCATGCGAAGTGCTTCGCTGAATGATTCTGCGCCTTTGGGCATAATCATGAATTCCTGGATGTCGATCGGTGCGTCGGAGTGAGCGCCACCATTCATGATATTCATCATGGGGACGGGAAGTACCTTGGCATTGGTGCCGCCGAGGTAACGGTAGAGCGGAAGGTCGAGTGCAAGCGCTGCTGCTTTGGCAGTTGCCATAGATACGCCGAGAATAGCATTTGCACCGAGCTTCTTCTTGGTCGGCGTGCCGTCGAGAGCGAGCATCATATGATCGATCCCAACTTGGTCTACCGCGTCGAATCCGATGAGGTCAGCCGCAATCAACGTGTTTACGTTTTCGACGGCTTTCAAAACGCCTTTACCAAGGTAGCGTTTCTTGCCGTTGATCCCTTTGGGAAGTTGCTTTACGGGAACTCCGCCATCGCGTAGTTCCAAGGCTTCATTTACTCCGGTGCTGGCTCCTGAAGGAACAGCTGCACGTCCGATGACGCCGCTTTCGAGTTCAACGTCGACTTCGACGGTTGGATTCCCACGGGAATCGATAATTTCGCGAGCTCGAATGTCAGTAATTGTGGTCATATCGTTGTCTTGATTCAGTGTTAGAAAAGGCGGAAAGATCTACAGGTGCGGCTAAGGTGTCAACGTCATAGAGTTGCTTAGGATAAGCTGATTCATTCGAAAAATCTAGGCCCGGGGTCTTTGATTTTTTGATACTGCGAGACGGTCCTCGAATGGTTATCCAGAATAAAGTGGGAACCCAGGATACAGCAGGTAAATTAGATAGGGTTTTCGATGATGCTCACTTGAGGCCGTATTCAGTATCCAAATCGGCAACT
>CALGUT010000740.1 GCA_937920335.1 uncultured Opitutales bacterium | reverse complement strand
GCGATGCGGGCTGCCAGGTCTGCGTCACCTGGGTATTGCTCCATGTGCTGCGCATTGAGGCGCTGTAACAGGTCGACCGTTTTCTTATCGTCGTGGGCGGAAAATCCCTCGGGTCGGACGAGGTTCGCCGGCGGATTCTTGGCGTTAAAATCGGTGCCTTGAAATGCTGCAGGTAGAAACCCGTTTCCAAAATTGTTTTTTCCGGAACGGGCCAGGCCGCGTGGGTCATTAATCGCGACAAATGCAGGGAGCTCTTCGTTTTCAGAGCCGAGCGCATAGGTGACCCACGCACCGAATGAGGGAAACCCTTCCATCGTGAAGCCGGTGTTCATGAAGTTCTCCCCTTGCGGGTGAGCACTCGTCTGAGTGGTCAAGGAGTGGAAGAAACAAAAGTCGTCCACTTGCTCCGCTAGGTTCGGGAGGAGGTCGGACACCATCTTACCCGTTTGGCCGCGTGGCTTAAAGTCCCAGAATGGTTTGGCGATATTTCCGCTAGGGCCTTCAAACGTAACGGCCGGAAGATTGGGTGGCTTCTTACCGTGCATGTCGAAGAGTGCCGGCTTGTAGTCAAACGTGTCGAGGTGACTGACCGCACCGGGACAGTAGATAACCAGCACTTGTTTCGCTTGAGTCGGGAAGTGAGAGGGCCTGGGAGAGTAGGGATGGTTGGAATCGATGTTCGGCCGAATGGGTGCCTTCCCAAACATACCTTCATCTTTTGCGATCAACTGAGATAGTGATAGCGCACCGAGTGACATGCCCGCTTGTCCGAGAAATCCACGGCGGCTTAGTAAACGACGACCGTGAAAGGAAATTTTTTCTTCTGGGTTGTTCATGGCAGGAATGCAAATTCGTTGGAATTGATTAAAGAACGACTGACCAATTGCAGGCCGCCTGATTCGGCAACTTCGAGGGAAGCGTCGAGTTCCCCTTGAGTGGGCTCACGACCCAGTATAATTTGGAATAGTCTGCGAGTCGCGTTTTCGTGCCCACCGTCGGTTTCGGCGACAGCGCGTTCAGCGATTAGCTCAGTCTGCTGCACCGTAAGCGGACTATTCATAAGATTGAGTGCCTGTAGCGGTGTAGTGGATACCGGTCGCTTTGGGTTAATCTGTCCGCAGTCTGGAAAGTCAAAGGCCGTAAAATTTCGGTCGTCTACACGGCGCATGCGTTCCTGGTAGATCATCCGCCGCCAGGTATCAGGACCGTGATTGTCCACAACTTCCCATTGAGCGTAGGTCTTTTTTTCATTGTGAATTCTGTAGCTCTTGCCCCCAAGGCTTGGGTCGAGTTTTCCGGATGCGAGGAGTATACCGTCCCGGATTACTTCTGCTTCGACCCGTCTGGGCGGGAATCGCCAGAGATAAAGGGAGGATCCATCGATCGCCAAGGCGTCTTCCCTTGGTGCGCTTGATTGCCGGTAGGCGTCTGTCATTAAGATGTTTTTGATAAGACCTTTCACTGACCAGGGAGTTGCGTCGGATAGGGTAGGGTTCACAAACTCGGCAGCAAGCCAGTCAAGGAGCGCTTGATTGGTTGGAGGCGCCCCCACGGTTCCGAAGTCTGCGGGGGTGGGCACAATACCCAATCCGAATAGGTGCCCCCATATCCGATTAGCCATGACGCGGGCTGTTAACGGATGTTCAGGATCTATAATCCATTCGGCAAACCGCATGCGACGTTCAGGATCTGGGGATGAAGTCTCGAGACCGAGATCGCCTTGCAAGATATCGAAACCGGCCGGTGCAACTTCCAGTCGTGGGCTCTCCGGGCTGCCCCGGTGGAAGACATAAGTTGTAACAGGTTCAACGAACTGTCCGACAAAGCTAGGCTGCGGTCCCTTTTCGTTGAGCTGGTTGATCAGATCATGGATGTTTTTAACAGCTGTTACCAGTTCCGGATCTTCGGGCTGGGTAGTATTGGATGTGATCACCTGCCAGCTTCCGTCTTCAAGCTGAGCTTCAAGGGTGTATTTGAAGTTTGTTCCAGGCGTATAGGAGGTAAGATAATCAGTTTCCAGGAAGTAATGTTTATTCGAGCTGATGAGCAATCGATCCACGGTTTGCGGTTCTTCGAATTCCAGTATGATCCAAGGCTTACTATCCCCTTCTTCCGGTCCGCTGGAGCGCCAATGATTCAGGTTGAAGATCCCGTCATTGGCAAAAAATACCTCCCCCCGAATCTTCGTCATAGTTTCATCGGTTCTGGCAACTGTGCCGTTTCCTGAGTGCGCCAGATTCTTGTCTCCGGTTGCGGCTCCAAACAGTTGGATTTCTTCCACACCGACGGATTTCGTATTGAAGGACAGGCGAATCGCCTTGGCTTGGGTCTCAGGGAAGTAGAATTCGTTCCAGCCGATCCAGTCTTCTTCCCAAGCTTGGTTACTTGAGCGGAGGGTCTTACGTTGTTCCTCAATTTTTTGTGTCAAAGTTTCTTCCGTTTCCTTCAAGGGGTCGGTGTCTTCGGTCTCTGGATAGCGACTGCCAAACTCTACGCCTTGGAATATTGCTGTTAGTGAATAGTAATCCTTGATCGAAATAGGATCGAATTTGTGGTTGTGGCAGCGTGCGCAACTGACCGTCATGCCCATCATCGAAGCGCCCACAGTTTGCATGATCTCGTCCATCCGATCAGCTCGTGCCTGCCGGATTGCAGACGGTTCCCGCCCGACTGTAGAAGAAGGAACATGGGGCCCCGCAACGAGAAATCCGGTGGCTTCACCGATGCCGAGTTGATCGCCCGCTAATTGTTCGAGGAGGAATTGATCATAGGGTTTATCTTCGTTAAAGGCGTTGATCACATAGTCGCGGTAGTACCAGGCGTTCTTTCGGTAGAGGTTCGCTTCGGATCCATTGGTCTCTGCCCAGCGGATGACGTCGAGCCAGTGTTGTGCCCAGCGTTCTCCGAAGTGTTCAGAATCCATGAGTTCGTCCACGAGCTTCTCAAATGCCAGGTCAGCGTTCTTGGCGTGAGCCTGCTGAAATGCGTCAATGCGCTCGGGTGTGGCCGGTAGGCCGGTCAGCAGTATCGACGTGCGCCGGATCAGCGCTCTGGCATCGGCCGGTTCATTAAATGCCAGTCCTTTTTCATCGAGCTTTTTTCGTAAAAATGCATCGACCGGATTATCGATTCCTTTTGCCCAGGGAACCTCTGGCCGGGTGACGGGTAGCAACGACCAGTGCTCGACTTCGGGTAATTCTGCGTCTTCTTCAAAGTCATCGGGAAGAACGGCTCCTTGTGCGATCCACCGTTCCAAGAGAACGATTTCCTCTTCGGGAAGTGCGTCTGCTTCGTACGGCATCCTATATTCTTCATCCGGTTCTCTGACCAACTCGATCAAATAACTCCCTGCAGGGTCTCCGGGAATAATCGTTTCGATACCGGAGCCACCGCCGCCGATGAGCGTGTTCTTACGATCGACGCGAAAGTCTGATTCCACCTCGTCTGGTCCATGGCACTCCAGGCACCGGGCTTGAAGGATAGGCTCGATATCTCGATGGAAATCGATGGCGTCCTCCGCGGTCAGATGAGAGATCCCGAGGGAAAAAATAAGGCATACAGAGAATCTTGGAAGGGTAGACATTGCAGAAATTGGGAAGCTATTTTTGATAATTTATTTTGTATGATACCATTCAAAACGGGC
>CALGUT010000739.1 GCA_937920335.1 uncultured Opitutales bacterium | reverse complement strand
TCACATTGCTCTTGAGTCTTCTTATCGTCGTGTTCTTCACCGATCATATAAGTCGCAATAGAAATAATAGAAAACGGGTTTCTAAGATCATGGACGATCGAACGCACCATCTGGCCAACTGCCTGGAGCTTCTCTTTCTGTATGCGCTCCTGTAGGTAATGATCTGTCGTCGTCTTAAGGTGGGTCGACACATTGTTGAGAACTTCCAACAGAAATGGAGACGACTTTTTCAAGAAATCCATCAACAACGCTCCTGGAACTTCTCCGACCCTCACGTCATTACGAGCTTTGGCTCTAAGCTTTCTGCTTTCACCAGTCAGGATTCCCAACTCACCAAAGAAGGAACCCGCTTCAGAAGAACTTACAGGACTGAATTTTCCAGTATTTGTCTTCTTCAGAAAATCAACATCTCCCTCGAGAAGCAGGTAAAGCGTATTTGAAATACTGTCTTCTTCAAAAATCACAGTGCCAGCCTTATAGACTTGGATTTTTGATGAAGCGACGATTTGCTCCGCTTCACTTTTGGGGAACTTGGTTACGAAAGGATGCTTACGAATCTCCATACGATGAGTAAAAAGCGCTAACTTGTTAAATGGGATGAATTTAAGTCTGAAAACCAGGTTGCCTGGCTGGGAGAATACTAATTATGACATTACCATAAATTCCGAGACATTTCTTTATTTTTAATTATTTATTTTATTTGAATTCACTCAAACATATTTGGGACAGCCATATTCATCTATATACACCCGAGATGGAGACGCGCCCTGCTGCTTGGGCTAGCAGGAACCAAGAACCGACCTGGAGTAAGTGTGTCGCACCGGAGCATCGTCCATCAATCCAAGGGTGGGCATCCGAGCAGCAGCTACTTCGCGATATGGATGATGCGGGCATAGAAACCGTGATTCTACTTGGCTGGTACTGGGAAAATATTGAAAACAGCAAACTGCAAAACTGCTTCTACGCAGATCTGATCAAGAAACACCCCACCCGCTTAAAAGCATTTGCATCTGTTCAAGCTTCAGCCGGTAAGGATGCGCTAACCGAAATTGATTGGGCTTTGGACAATGGTTTTATCGGTATTGGAGAAATTCATCCACAGGCTCAGGGTTTCAGCCTAGGGGATCCGATCTGGCATCAGGTCATGGAGCACCTAGCTGGAAAAAACTGCCCCATCAACTTTCATGTGACTGATCCCGATTCTCGCTCTCACCCCGGCAAGATCGAAACCCCGCTAGCTGACTACATCAAGCTGGCACATGAGTATCCCAACCAGACGGTCATACTCGCCCACCTCGGAGCAAGAATACCGCTAAGGAAGGATGAGCTAGAATTGTCAGAATTCCCTGGCAATCTCTACTTCGACTGCGCCGCAGCTCCTCTCCTATACAAACGTTGTGTCATACAAGAAATGGTCGGAGCAGTAGGTTCTGAACGTATTCTGTTCGGTTCAGACTACCCGCTCAGAGTATTCCCTAAGGCACAAAAATTGCCTGAATTCACACAGAGCATTCAATTTGTGAAGGAGTCTGGATTGACAGAGGATGAGTTGCGCTGCGTTCTTTCCACCAATGCAAAACGGCTTTTCTCAGCCTGAGGACGCTCAGCCTTTGGAGATCGACCCTGACAAATCGATCATCGCAACGTTTCCTTCACAACGAAAGGCACATGACGCTGGACTGGCCATACTCGCAGCCGGCGACGCCTACTGGGTTTATCCTGATAAGGACAAGTATGTATTGGTTGTAAGGAGTAAAGACGGCAAACGATTGGCCAACGAAGTTCGAATTTACGGGATAAAAAACCGTTTTTGGCCTCGGGTTTCACCGGATCTGGCGGAGCAGCAAATTAGCCGAGCTCCCACCCTGATGTTTCTATTATTCTTGGTGTTCGTCTTTTTCTTACAGCAATCAAACCCAGAAATAGAAGCGCTTGGAATGAACAGTAGCGAAGCGTTTTGGAATAACCACCAATGGTGGCGCCTAACTACGGCAGTCACTCTGCATGCTGATCTGGGACATTTAGTGGGTAATCTATTCGGATTAGGATTATTTGGGTACTTCACGGCTCGTTACCTCGGCAATGGTCTGGGCTGGATCGCTATTCTCACGGCAGCGATTCTTTCGAATCTGACAAACGTCGTCATCCACATGAACTCGGCGTTTCTTTCGCTAGGAGCGTCGACTGCTGTTTTCGGCGCTTTGGGGCTTGTCACTGGATTTCCAGTTGGAAGCTATCTGAAAACCGGTAGGCAGATAAGCAAGCGTCAGTGGCTAATCCCTCTTTCAGGTGGCCTGATGCTCCTCGCATGGCTGGGAAGTGGAACTGCCAGAACAGATGTTGCCGGACACCTTTGGGGCTTCTTGGCTGGCCTACTAATAGCAGGAGTCCTAGCGAGGTTAGAGGTTCACGCAAAGATCAAAAGGAGAGGACAGGCGGTGCTGCTGGTTGCCACCTGGACACTCCTCATCGCGACCTGGATGTTTGCTTTGAAGCTTTAGGGGATTATTGCATCCAACTCAAGAATGCTCCCGAAACGAAAACGTGGGGTCAAAACTCCGAGCGGCAATGGCCGCGGATCCGGCTTGATCCAACAAAAGTCAATCCCAGCATTCGCAGCTCCCTGAAGGTCAGAAGTCACAGAATCCCCAACCATTAATGTAGTTTTCTTCGAGTGTTCGGCCTGCTGAAGCGCCAATTCAAAGATCCCAGGCTTTGGTTTCATAGTGCCTACCTCCTCCGATACTTGGATCGTTTTCAAAGCGTTTCGAATTCCAATGCGATCAATTCGAGGATGCTGAACCTTCGTCAGACCGTTCGTAATTAATCCAACGTCATATCTCGAAGCAATACTCTTAAAAGCAATCTCAGCACTCGGAAGCCATTGAGAAACCTGACTCAATCCCAGCGCAAATAGTTCACCCAATGCCTCCGCATTTTTGGAACGAAAGCCAAAGTGCCTTAATGTTCGCCGCGCCCGTTCGTAGCTCACTCGATGAAGCTTCAACTGTCCTTTCTCAACCTCGCGCCAAACTTGCCGGTTGATGGTTCTAAAAGTCTCGG
>CALGUT010000738.1 GCA_937920335.1 uncultured Opitutales bacterium | reverse complement strand
AGTCAAAGATATCCTTATGTTGAACAAAGACGCCGGACTAGCGCTGCTAAAGCTTCACAATGCCGTGTTGAGACAAGACTCAGAGCTCACTGTCCATGAAAGGGAATCCATAGCAGCTTATGTTTCTGGGCTTAATGACTGTGATTATTGCCACGGAGTACATACCGAAACCGCTAAAGCTTTTGGAGTTTCTCAGGGTTTACTAACAGCCTTGGTTCAGGATGTGGATACAGCGCCGATTGAAGAACGATTGAAATCGCTGTTCGTCTATGCCCGCCAATTGACATTGGAACCGTCAAAGGCCACTCAGGCACAAGTCGATGCGATATTGCAGGCAGGTTGGAGTGAGCAAGCAGTTCATGATCTGATTCAAGTAGTGGCACTATTCAATCTGATGAACCGTTTGGTCGAGGGTCATGGAATAAGCGGAAACCAGAATCTATATGAAGAACGGGGCGGATTATTAAAAGTCCACGGCTATAATCAATTGTCCAAGATAATTGAGGACAGTACAACTAGCTAAACGAGGTAATGCATCGTCTTCCTATAGCCTGAGCATAACCTGGAACCGGTTTAACAGACCGGTCAACCAGACGACCACTAGCGCAAAGATCATTGCCCCGGCCAAGCCTACTAATCCGGTGGAAAGAGTGATTGGTAAATGAAGACCCACGATTGTTATTATCGGATAGATAAAGTAGGGAAGCAAATAACAGGTAAGTGTAGCAGAACCCGCTGGCCTGATCGTTCCAAACCAGTCCTTTTTTCCGCGCTGGTCAACGAGCCAAAATAGAAAGGCAAAGGACAGTATACTGATAGCCGTACAAATTTCAGTCCACGACGGCGTCGATCTGATCTTTGAAATACCACCCAAAGGTCTTAGGAGGATTCCGAACGCTAATATAAATAGTCCTAACCCCACCAGAATCCACAAAAACTGACTGGTATTACGACCCGAGAATTTCTGCAAATAGAGCGTAGAAACGAAAACGCCTGCCATCGTAAGTGCTGGGATGGCCCCGTCCCCAACTATCCAAATGAAGCTCCTCACTCCCGACAATGGTTCCAGTAAACCGTAGGCTTCAACAACATTGAATCCGGCAAAAAATGCCCAGCAAAGGGCCATGACCGACCAATGCAATTTCCCAAAAATAAAAATGACAGAACAGATAAGGTAGCCCCAGCCGATAAGCCCCAGAATACCCCACCAATGACGTTGCATCCAGTCAGTTCCAGAACCACGATAACTTATCGCTAGAAAAACTAGCAACACGCATCCCAGGAATTTTAAGCCAAAAACCGTCCGATTGCTCATTCTCAGGACAGGGTAATCGTTCCAGATTAAAACAAACGCGGCCACCATAAGGATCTGCCACCAAAACTTGTTTATAAGCATCTGATCATCCGAGAGGCTTTCCAAATTCACCATATAAACACCCATAACGAGTAAAGCGAATGTCCTACTTAAAACGTGTAATAGGATCGTATTTATAGTGTCGCTTCTCTGTCTTCTCTTCTCGATGGCAAAGGGTATCGAAAGGCCGACGATAAACAAAAACGCTGGGAAAATTACATCGGAAAAACCCAGAGTATCTTCATCGATGGTGGCATGTTGAAGCCACTGCGGGATATCGGTCAGTGACCAGAAATCATTAACCCATATCATCAGAAGCATGGTCACCGCACGAAAGACGTCGATAGAGTAGAGCCTGCCTAACGCGGGGGACTGTTGTTCTGGGTTCATTCTGAAAGATGATGAAAAAGTGCGTGGAAACTGGCAACCTGACCCGAGTCATCTTTCTCCCCTTCCTTATCAGCATAGTAGCGGTCCATAAACTCCTCTGCTGAACTCCAGATCGTTTGAATCATACCGACGTTTCGGTCCGCTAGTACTTTATTGGAGTGCTCCTTGAAACGAAGTAGATTTTCCCGCTGAGCGCCCGTTACTTCAGCCTTGTTCCAAGCGCAAGTTAGCACCTTAAAACCCTTAATAGCGAAATACGCAGCTGTAGGTTCAGCTCTTTCATAATGCCAGTCGCATATAACGACGTCCTTGGGAATAATGTCGATTGCTGAATGGGTATTATTGGTACTCGCCTCCCACATGCCCAGTCCTGTCGTATCGCCATCCAGCAAGCGGTCTCCCCACATCCATAGAACCGCATCGCGCTCAGCGAGGTGATTCCTGATTTTCGTAACTTCACCGGCAAATAATTCTGCAGGATCTTTCCCTGAACATCGGGAACATTGGTCGTCAGCGATAAAAAATACTTCGTCCATACCGGCATGAAATGCATCAGCTTCATAAGCGTCTAAAATTTCATCTACCAACGAGAAAACGATCCCGTGAACCTCTGGATGAAGCGGGCAGTAGCTTTTACAATACAGACCATCCTCGTTTGGCCATTCGTAGGTTTCGGGAAGAATAACATGAGGCGTTTCATCGAATTCCGGATAAACTTCAAGAAGCTTGCCGAGACTTGTAGCCCATGACTGGTGACCTAATAAGTTTATTTGAGGGATCAACTGGATGCCATTGCTACGGCAAATAGCTACCAA
>CALGUT010000737.1 GCA_937920335.1 uncultured Opitutales bacterium | reverse complement strand
CCATTGCTGCTATTTTTATTTGGTTTCGATTCTGAATTCACAAACACTCCCTAGTTATTCTTACTTTTTAGTCGTTCACTATAATATATTCGCCCATCTTTAACATATGTTCGCTCACCACCGGATATCGTTTTTCGTTTGTTGTCTGTCAGTTTACCTTTCAGCACCACTAATAGCAGAACCCGATCCCCAACTACTCGAGGAGATTCAAGATACTTACAATAAGGGGAATGTTAATAAGGCAGAACGAGATCTCTTCAAATTGCAAAAGAAGCACCCTGACTGGCAACAGGTCTATTTCCTAAAGGGCCAGATCCACGCCGCAGAGGGAGAAATCGAAGAAGCTGTTGAAGCTTGGAGCACCGGTCTTATGGACACGGAAAATGATCTCATTTTCCACCAGGCAATCATCCAGCTCCACTTAGAGATCGGAGAACACGGATTAAACCCACCACAGAGCAACGGTTTTATCACAATTCGCTACAACGAAGCGGACGAAGATGCAGCTGAGGCACTGAAAGAGAAACATAAATGGAAAGCTATCTACGCTCTTCAATACGCATTACTTAGCCATCCCGACTGGCGGGAAGGTATTATCCTATGCTGCAACCTGTTGATTGAGAATGGAAAAATCGACGAATCCGAAAAACAACTACAGCACCTCTTAACTCATGGCTACGACTATCCAGAAGCGTTAGTAGTCCAAGCGAAGATTAGCTCCGCACGGAAGAACTACGAAGAGGCCCTACAATTTCTCGATCGCGCAGAAAGCATTCAGCCGAGCGAAACAAGCATTCACACTCAGCGGTGGGAAATACTGAAGCTGCTGAATAATAAATCAGCCGCTGATACCGCTTGGGAGAAGATGACATTTTACCAATCCATACCTCGGTTCACCTATCTCGACTACTCCCCTGAAAACTTTGATCGATTTCAATCCATCACCCAAATTGGAAACGGAACTGAAGAAAGTACCGACGAAGAAAATCAGGCTCTGCAAGAAGCTGCTAACAGAGGTGTCCTAGCATTATTGGATTACGAAGGCGAAGATCGCCTGGACTGGATATTGGCAACCCTTTGGCTACATCGTCATCATGGCGCTGTGGAGGATCAACTATACGACGCGCTGATAGACAAAGAATACGTAACTGAAATCAACCAACTCCTCAATAACGCTACGAATAATTGCACTGCCCGGTCGTGCTTCCGAGTGCTTTCCCACTTAAAAGACCAGGAAGGGTTTTTGAAGGCGCTTGAAATGCTTCCCAACGATACGGATTTCATCTGGCACCTTGATACCGCTGGAGCGCTCGCCAAATGGGGCGATCCTCGAGCCATTGAACCGCTTTTAAAAAAGTTAACTCTAGAAACCCCTAAATCCAGGAATCTTAATAGCATCAACCTGGGAAACTTCGGCTATGAAGATGCACGCGTAAGAGCCGCCTTAGCGTTGGGGGTACTTCAATGATCCCAGAATCGAAAAAGAACTCAGGAAACACTTACGTAAGCAAGACATTGGAGCCGCCTGTTACATTTCTCTCTATCGTTTAACCGGCGATACAAAGCTCATTGATGAACTCAACAAGTACGCGGGCCGACGAAAGTACGAAAACCTGATACAGGCCATGAGCTCTTTAAGGACTTTCGATTCCCAGCGAGCCGATAAACTATACGATTCCTTCGTATCGAAAGGCCTCATTGATGAGATAGATCTGACGATCAACGATTGAGGAACCGGTAACCACTTTTTTCCTCCGTCTCTAGCCTACTCCACTGGAGTGTCAGTTATTCGTTTATGCTCGTTGCGATCCTCACCAGTCTATTTATCTACCGACTTATCCGATAGCTATCGCCAAATGAAACGCATAATTACCCTAACAGTCTTTTTGGCTCTCTCATCAGTGTTAACCTCATCAGCCCAGACCTGGAGGTCCGAACTGTATCCGGTAAACTGGATTCCCCCTCATGAACAAGAGGGCCTGAACTTTCTCACCGACTCTTTCATTCAAGATTTCTC
>CALGUT010000736.1 GCA_937920335.1 uncultured Opitutales bacterium | reverse complement strand
AGACTCTGGCCACGAGAACATTGACACCATACGCACCTACACGCGCAACGACACCTTCAAGCCCTTGCCCGGTTATAAGACCTTTACCAGTCATTACCACGTGGAGCATGCACTCGACTACATCGAGAAACAGACAAACCAACAAACTGAAGACATTCCACAGGGACTGCAAAACCCGGATTTCGTAGATTTTTTCAAACGCATGGGTGTTGATATCGTTCACCTGGCGGAATTTCATAAAGGCGCGACTCCGAAGCTGGGAACGATTGAACGCCTCGAACAACTCAAGGTCATGCATAAAGAATGCGCGCGCTTGTCCGGAGATGGTTTCCTACTACTTCCCGGTGAAGAACCGAATGTTCACTTCGGCGGCCATTGGATCAGCTTCTTTCCAAAGGACGTAAACTGGGTTCTCAATCGGAATGAAGGTCAACCTTTTGTTCAAGACATGAAAGGATACGGCAAGGTCTACCACGTGGGCAGTTCAGAGGACGTGTTAAGACTCCTGGAGCTGGAAAACGGATTGGCTTGGACCGCCCATGCGAGGATCAAAAGTTCCACCGGTTACCCGGACGCCTACAATAACGAGTCTTTCTTTAAAAGTGATCACTTCTTCGGTGCTGCCTGGAAGGCGATGCCCGCCGACTATTCGCGTGATACCCTCGGCTGGCGCGTACTCGATCTGTTGGACGATATGTCTAACTGGGGTGCCGAGAAATTCATCATGGGTGAAGTCGATGTCTTCAAAATATTTAATGACTACGAGCTCTTCGGCGCAATGAACATCAACTATGTCAAACTGGATGAGGTTCCCAGCTATGAAGACGGATGGCAGCCTGTGCTAGATACACTTCGAGCTGGTCAGTTTTTCGTAACCACCGGAGAGGTACTCATTCCAGAGTGTACTTTCTCCGGGATTGAAGGCGGAGAAACTCTAAGCACTAAGCAGCTCAAGAATGTGAAACTGTCTGCCGATCTCCAATGGACCTACCCACTCTCTCACATGGAGATCGTATCCGGAGATGGGACTCATGTTTTCCGCGAGCGTATTGATCTCTCTGATACTGGACAATTTGGAACTGATAGCATTAAACAGACCATAGACCTGAGCGGGCGTTACTGGGCGCGCATTGAATTATGGGACATCGCCAAGAACGGCGCATTTACGCAGCCCGTGTGGATACGCTGATGAGCCGAGATATATCGATCCATCAGAAGCAATCCCTCAGACATCCGCACTGATTACTCTAAAATCAGAACAGGAAGTTCAAATACAGCCGGATCGATTTCCAGGTTAATATCACAGGAAGTGATCTTCAGCTCAGCGACATAGGACGGATTAATGAACTTAATTCGGGACGGATACCGAAAACGACCGATTTCCTGAAAGTCATAGAAACGATCTGTTGATTCAAACACGCTATCCGGTCCCGAGGACACCGTGTGGATTTTCTGGAGTAGGTCTCCGTTCGCTTTGAAAAACCACTGCTCTGTCTTTCCCTTAAAATCCGTAAAAACCAGTTGAGTGGTTTCAATACCTTCTATCACTTCAGGTTCACCGAGCTCAATAGTTTCATAAAGCTCAAAGAGCCTCAGATCACGTTGAAGATCCGTCTCCTGAGTCTTGTCCTCAATTTCATGGGCTTCCAACGGTCGTTCTCCAGTGATCGGATGCCATTCCCAACCCCGTTCACCATTGAGAACCTCCCTGATGAGTCCCAAACCGGGAAAATCCTGCTCGGTAAATGATTTGTCGGGTGCGACCACCTGCTGACTAACTTCAAATTCCAGACCCTGAGACTCAATCGTTATCTCGCCAACGACCTTCAGACTTCTAAGATCGTTCAAAGCATTGGCACCACCTTGCGATTCGAGGTACCGATCGATCACAACTGCAACCGTCGGCAGCTCCATTCCCAGCACACACTGCGTCCCCAAGAAACACCATAAAAGCAATCTGAACACGGATTCTCTAAGCGGACTCATCTAAAATATTTTCTCCATTTAGTATCCAGCTCTTTGCCTGCTGAAGAGTGACATCTACACCCGCTTCAAGGTCTTCCTTTGAGGGAGCTATCAATTGATCGGGAATCACTCCTTGCTTTTCGATCCGAAACCCCTCCGGAGTAAGATAGTCACCGACCGCAAACTGAAACAGATCCCCACTAGGCAGTCGCTTAAATAAAGACGGTAACGATTCTCCCAATGACGTTTGACCAAATACCCTGACCCGTCCCGCTTCCTGCAAACCCGCAGCCAACATCTCCGATGTCGAAACAGAACCACTATCGATCAGAATCGCCACGGGGCCCGAGTACCTTTCCCGCTGAGGATAACCCTGGTAAGATATGTATCCGTTCCTGAGAAACAGCTTCCCCAAGGTTGTCTTTTCGTCGACCAGCAAGCCCGTGATCCCCGAAGCCATAATTGCAAGGCCACCGACGTTAGACCGTAAGTCGATTATAATACCTCGGGCACGACCGCGTGCACCAATAATCGATTCCCGGATGGTATCCATCAGGCTCGGCACAAAAAAGTTAAAACGAATATACAGCACATCATTTTCGTCGTAGCATTCCTCGTACTCAATTCTTTGTGACGGTACTAAGCCCACTGATCCAGATAGCTCCCGAGCGTCATACCGTGGCACCATGTATGTCTTCAACGCCCGCTTCTGGGGTGGATACCAATCCGAGCGCAGTCTCTTATTAACCCCTCCCTGAATCACCTCGTTCAAATACATATCGATGTGGAATTGTTTTCGTTTTTCCGGTAAAACTGATCTGCGAAACGGAGTCACCAATCGTTTTACGGACCGTCTATGGATGGATTTCAGTCGCCAGCCAACCGCAATACCAGCCTCCGCCGCAGCGGAGTCGGGCGCTATCCGAACGACGTAGGCCTGTCCATCTACATACTTCAGCGTAATCCCCGAGTATCCACCTCTCGGGAATTTATCGAGAGACTGGGAAGAGGAGCTGACGATATTGAAATGCGAAAGCTCAAGTTCATTCAGCATCGACTGCAGGAGAATCGAAAGCTCCCTGCGATTTTTGGCCTTCGCCACTTTGGGTCTATATTGTTCACGAATAGCCATCCAATCCAACCCACCAAACGAACTATCCCAGTATGACTCCTGCACGGTCGTCCACACGATGTCGAATGACTGCTCAAATGCTTCCCCACGACTCAGATACCCCTCCAAAGGAACCAGCTGTAAAGAAACCAAAGTAACGCCCAATACGAGCTTATGAACATTTAATTTAAACTTTCTAAACATTTGTCGTAAAAACACTCCGTTCTGGAGGGCATTCTTTGAAATCTTTATCATCACGGGGCACTCACTTGCTCTTTCACCCGAAAGTAAGTCTTCTCGAATGACGATTACACATCATTCTATGAGCTTCAATAATGTAAATACTATCAGCTTCGACGCGACCGGAACTTTATTTGATCCCCTACCGTCGATCGGAGCTATCTATTCAGAAATTCTGCAAGGGCACGATATTTTCCTATCAGAGCCCGAACTCGAAATGCGTTTCATGGCTGAATTCCATAAATCAAGGTCTGAAACTTTGACGGTCATAAATGAAGCGAACGAAAAAGAACGCTGGAAAAAGGTGGTTGAGGGCATTCTTGGAGATGAATACTCGGAACGGGTTTTTTCCACTCTCTGGACATCTCTTGGCGAAGGCTATCGCTGGAGAACGAAACCGAAACTCAGGTCTACATTACAGCACCTAAGGGAACTCGGGTTTCGTCTGATCGTGGTATCCAACTGGGACCAACGTCTACATCGGATTTTGGGTGACTTAAACATCAGAAGCTATTTCGAACATGTCTTTATATCGACTGAAGTCGGTGCAGAAAAGCCATCTAAGGAGATTTTTCAACGGGTAGCCGAAGAGCTTGTGACAGATCCAACTACTTTGTTGCACTTGGGAAATAGCCCAAGTAACGACCTAAAGCCTGCACTGCGCGCCGGCTGGAATGCACTTTTACTCCACAATCGAATCCCACATGGATTGGAACCCGGTAACGTTCTAGGATCTCTCGACCAACTTCCTGAAATTCTAATCGCAGAACGCGCGAATTGTTTAGTAGGCAAATCTATCGACTCTTAATATAATCAATTATCTTGTTCCGCTCATCCTCTGGTAATCCAGGTAATCCCATAGTCGTACCTGGCGCAAAATCTTGCGGATTAGACAAAAAAGCATTCAACGAATCTTCGTCCCAAATTCCACCGAGATCCTTCAAAGCATCTGAATAGACGTAACCAGGCGCCTGCGCCAAAGGCCTTCCCAATAACTTAGTTAAATTTGGACCAATCGAATGGCGCCCTGAATCGTCATCCGTGTGACAAGCAAGACAGCGGGCAAATAGCATTGGTCCCGTCAGGTTCTCGGCTGAGATTGGACTGAGCACGATAATGCTACCGTCGTCTGCCCAAAGGAATACCTTTCCGTCTTCAGTCTCAATGATATCGCGAATACGCGAACCAATAGACATTGGCTCCACCAATACAACTCGGCCTTGTTCAACATGAGCACGGTAGAGACTTTCCTGCTCCATAGAAGCAATCAACAAATTGTTTTGCCACATTGAGAACAATGAACCCCTGACCTCAATAAGATTGGAAACCCCGATCGAAGGCGTCCAATTAAACACTGGGTAGGTAAAGCCATCATGACGACCTTGCTGGTCACTAATCGGCCAAACCTTCTGGTTATATTCCGTACCAAGTGAAACGAGTGGCCATCCATAATTCTCTCCTGCGACTATGCGATTGAGTTCATCTCCGCCTTGTGGTCCGTGCTCTGTAGACCAAATAACTCCATCTGAACCGACTAGAAGACCTTGAGGGTTCCGGTGCCCAATTGTATAATGTTCAGATTCTCCAGATTCCTTATTGATCTTTAAAATCTTCCCGTAATCCATAGCGGGGTCTAGGGGAACCGAGGGTTCTGCCGTCCAACCATCAAATTCGTGATCACCAACCGTAAGCAGTAAGTGATCGTCGTCCAGGTGCACAAGACGTCCGCCAATTTGCAACCCCCCAAATGGGTTGCCGTGTCGCGATTCTTCGAAGAAGCCGAGCCCAGGTGTCGACTCAAAAACCGTTTCCCACTTCAATCCTGCTTCAGCATTCTTAAGATCAAACATCGAACCTTCAATTGAAGAGATCCTCACGAAATACTGCCGTTCCTCTGATTTCCAATAATGATGGGAAACCCATATCTTAATTCCAGAATCAGTCTGCGTATGACAAATCCCGGCAGTCCTGAACCACAGATGATGCACGTTATTTAAAGAATCTCGCAGAAACTCATCATAGTTGGAAGGAACGGTAATCGCCAGTTCTTCAACTTGAAGGTCGTTAATATTCGAGTCGTGGTTAACAAGATAGAATTTTCCAGTGCCGGTAACCAGAAGAACTCCCTCATTCAAACGTGTCATTCCACCTCCACGTATGGGGGGATATTCCAGGTAGCCTCGATACACATCTGCGTTCAGATCATAGAAGGCAGTATTGATGTATCGGCTTTCATGGGTAGGCTCACTAACGGATGCTAAATTGGATTGAAGACTCAGCTTTTTTCCATCAATCAAACGAAAAGTCTTCCCCAATATATCTGCCGGATTCAGGCCTACCAATAAGATTAAAATCGCGTTTCCTCCAATTGCAGTAATTAAGAGTCTTCGAGACCAAACCTTTGGTAAGAAAGCCACAACCGTATACCCAAACACTTGAATCACAACGGACAAGCCGAAGGTGAAAACGAGAACCAAACGCGACACGTGCATCGTGGTGATGTAAAGAACCAATGCCACCAAGCCGAAAAGAGTCCCGTTAGCCAAAATTATAGACACGTAATTCCGGAACTTGCTACCCGACCAATGGAAAACCAGGAAGGCACCAACTACTAGCGGTATCAGGGCAACCACAAGATGGATGCTTCGCTGTTGTAGATAAAGATCCCAAATCGGCTCACCAAATTTGAAGCTTGGCCACAGATATACAAATATTGATACTAAGAAAAGCCACAACATCAGAGCACCAATTGACAAAGGTCTACGCGAGTTATCGTCGTTCATTCTAATACTAATTTTGAAAAAGGAAGTTAACTATGACAAGGTTTCGTGTCTTCATTAAGACGACCTGTAAT
>CALGUT010000735.1 GCA_937920335.1 uncultured Opitutales bacterium | reverse complement strand
GGCATCGCGGGGGGCAAACGGAATCGATGGAACCCTGTCGACGGCGCTTGGTATGGCTCATGGAAATAAACCTGCTGTTTTGCTGACGGGAGACCTTGCGTTTCTCCATGACTCGAACGGACTTTTAATTCGACCTTACTTCACAGGCCATTTGACTGTGATCCTGGTTAACAATCATGGAGGTGGTATTTTCAATCACTTGCCGATTGCGGAGTTCGAACCGCCCTTTGAATCGTTTTTCGCAACGCCTCAAGAAGTCGACTTTAGACGGTTGGTGGAGAGCTGTGGCTGTTCCTACGAGAAAGTACGATCCATTGGAGAATTAGGGGAGTTGCTTTCAAAGCTTCCGGAATCGGGGATTCGGGTGATTGAAGTTGAAACTGACCGAAATCAGGATTCTGAATACCGGAAAAACCTTTTTAAAAAAATCTGTAACTCCCTGTAAGCTTATGAATTGGACACGTGTAAGAGACTACGAAGATATCATCTACGAAAAAGCGGAGGGTATCGCAAAAATAACGATCAACCGGCCGCATCGACGAAACGCTTTCACTCCGACAACGGTGTTTGAAATGTACGACGCATTCTCCGATGCTCGAGAAGATCCGTCGGTAGGGGTCGTATTATTGACGGGAGCGGGACCCCATACAGATGGAAAGTATGCATTTTGCTCCGGCGGCGACCAAGGGATTCGTGGCAAAGCCGGATACATCGACAAGGGTGGGGTGCCACGATTGAATGTGTTGGACCTCCAACGACTCATCCGCTCCATGCCCAAAGTGGTGATTGCGTTGGTGTCTGGATACGCGATTGGGGGAGGCCATGTGCTCCATGTGATTTGCGATCTCACCCTAGCGGCAGACAACGCGATCTTCGGGCAAACTGGACCAAAGGTGGGAAGTTTCGATGGAGGGTTTGGCTCCAGCTACCTCGCCAGTATTATTGGGCAAAAGAAAGCTCGGGAGATTTGGTATCTATGCCGTCAATACAATGCCCAGGAAGCTTTGGATATGGGGCTCGTCAATAAAGTGGTGCCAATCGATCAGCTAGAGGCAGAGGGCGTCCAGTGGTCAAAAGAGATTCTGGAAAAAAGTCCTTTGGCCATTCGTTGTTTAAAGTCGGCCTTCAATGCGGCTCTGGATGGCCAGGCCGGAATCCAGGAGCTGGCCGGGAACGCCACCTTACTGTACTACATGAACGAAGAAGGTTCTGAAGGGAAACAAGCGTTTCTCGAAAAACGGAAGCCTGATTTTGCTAAGTTCCCCTGGTTACCTTAACGATCCCTTGCTTTAACCGTTAGGAAAATGGACGTCCTTTTTTACCGGCATTCGCATTAGCTCTCCCTGGTCTGAACTTAATCGATTTTAGGCTTATCACCTCTGCCGATTGATGACTTTAGTTCCTGATTAAAGAATTTGTAATGTCCGGTCTTGAATTTTTGTTCATGAGTAAGAGATTATTTGTTCTGGTGGTTTTAAGGAATCTTTCCTGTAGAAATCTATGAATGGGCGTTATCAACTGAGCTTAAGCTTGTTGTCGAAAAGGGGAGTAATCAAATGCTTCATCATAAATGAAGATAGAGATACCGGTCATTCTAACAATTCTTTCTGACTATGCGCTCTTAAAGGTTTAGGTATTTTGGGTTGCTACTCAATGAACTCTATGCGTTTGAAGTTCGCCATAAGTAAATCAGCAGTTATCGAAAAACTACCCCCATTGAAACTACCTGGAATCACCTCATATATATGGCTTTAAAGGTTAGTTTTCTTACTTTTATGGGTATGCTTTTCTAAATTGATGAACTGGCGCTGCTTATTTGGGATACGAATATATACGGCCTGAGTTTAACAAACCACTATTAGCGCCGGTATTTCGTCTAATAGCTTACCGCGTAACTGACCATACTATTGGGCGTGTCTATGGGAACTCGTTCATTGCTTTCGATAAGCTCTCTCCAGCGGGAGATACGATAGCTCTTATCGATGGTAAAGTCAGCCAAAGCTTCGTCGTAATGAAATTCAAAGTTACCGGTCATGGTAATGTTGTTACCCACAGCGGCACCCATAAACACTCCATTGGTTCCACTTCCCTTTAACTCAATATCGGCATTCGGTGCATAAATGGCTGACTGAATAGCACCATTTCCGGAGACTTTTATCGTTTGGCTGCTTCCGGTCGGCGCGGTACCATACAATTGAAAGTTTTCGGGTATATTGCTCATATTAACAACTCCATTCCCTCCGATATCGGCGTTTCCACCCACATACAGTTTAACGGAACCATCAGTAGGGTCTGGCTTTGAGCCGATTTGATTGTGCTGCACCTGAATTTCTCCCTTGGTGCTGACATCTCCGGTAACAACGATGATCACCTCTCCTTCGACCTTGAGGAGATCTGTGTTCTTACTGGAGAAACTGGGAACCTTGTAATAGGTGGTAGCTCCTGCGATACCGATTGTTCCAGAAGAAGGAAGCGTAGTAATCGCGACCGGTAGGCCCGATTCTGTAGGAGTTGTCGCATCGGGAAAATCTGCGATAAAGTCTTTGGCGATGAGTGATGTATCAACGGTTCCTGCAGAAGCCGTTAGATCTTGAGAGAGGATTCCCTGTGATCCGATAGAGGGGTCACCTCCACCGGTCGCCATTTTTCCAAAAACGTTTGCGTTGCCTGAATAGAGGGCACCACTAGTAGAAGACAAGCTACCAATGGTGCCATTAGCTTTTCTGTTTCCCCCTACGTTGTATAGACCGTCGTCGGAAGTGTAACTGTCTATAGAGAGGTGGATTCAACTTTGAAGTGCAAGAGAGCGATGTAAAGGTGAGTTAGGTGCT
>CALGUT010000734.1 GCA_937920335.1 uncultured Opitutales bacterium | reverse complement strand
GAGACCCCAAACCATGGCTTAGTCTCCGGAAGTATGTCGCAACTCTTTTATACTTCTGGCAGCACCGGGAAACCCAAGGGAGTTATCATGACTCTCGAATACAAAGAGAAGAAAGAGCCCAAACCAACATCTGATAACGAAGGTAATAAAGTTCTTTTGAAATCCTCCACCGGATTTACGTTAATACTATTCGAAGCCTTCATTCCACTTCAAACAGGTGGTGAAATTGTAGTGGTCCCAAGAGACAAAGACAAAGACGCACAGTGGCTAATCGAAAACATTCGGAAGCAAGAGATTCAAACACTGAACTTAGTTCCATCAATGTTATCACTCCTCTTGCTACAGGACGATATAAGAAAATGTACTGCACTAGAAAAAGTATTCACGGTTGGAGAACGCCTACCCGTAGCGGTTCAACGTTATTTTTTCGAAAAGCTTCCTCACTCCAGACTCTTCGTTTTTTACGGATGCACAGAAGCTCCTGCAGCTACTTTTCGTGAGATCGATCCCCACGAAGACTATGGAGACAAAGTAGTCCTGGGAAAACCTATGATCAATAAGCGGATCTACATTCTTGATAAACAAGGAGTCCCCGTTCCTAAAGGAGTCGCCGGGGAATTATTCGTGGGAGGCTCCATATCGAGAGGCTATTTTAACAATGATGCGCTCACTGAAGAACGGTTCCTGCCAAATCCGTTTCTGAAAACGGACGGCGAACGCGTTTACCAAACAGGTGATTTGGGAAGATTCCTACAAGACGGATCCATCGAATATCTTGGCCGAACAGACTTTCAGGTTCAAATACGAGGTATTCGAATTGAGCTTGGAGAAATTGAAGCAAGTTTGATCGCTCACTCTTTAGTTAACGATGCAATCATCCTTGCTCACAATAGTACAACGGGAAACACATTTCTTGTCGCCTATTTCACTCTCAAGGGAAGCGAGTTTCCAAATTCAGATGAATTGAGAGCCTTTTTACGTAAAAAACTTCCCGACTATATGATCCCAGCCAGATTCATTCCCATGGCTGAATTTCCGCATAACACGAGCGGAAAGATAGATCGGTTACGTTTTCCACATCCTGAGAGTGTGACCGTTTCAGTCGACGGTAATGCCGTATTTGAAGGCTACTCAACCACTCAAACTGTAATCAGGCGAATCTTCTTTGACGCTCTCGGCATAAGCCAACTTCTCAATTCAGAAAGCTTATTTGATATCGGCGGAGATTCACTTTCTGCGGTCATCGTAACCAACGAGTTGAACCGTGAGTTCGGTATCCAACTTAACATGACGGATCTTTTTGAAAATCCATCCGTGTTTGCGTTGGAGAAACTTGTCGAAACCTCAGGCTACAAATCGCCATTCGAGCTAATTGTCAAAGTAAGGACAGGTGTGGGAGAACTAAACCTCTTCATGTTTACGGTTAACGTGTCTGTAAATGCACATGTGAGCAGAGACTTTGATATCTACATACTTAGGGGGCTTTGGTTTAACGAACACTTTGATTTTTCCGAAAAAATATCTGAGATTGTAGATGACTACGTAAATGAAGTGCTGTTGATACAAAGCGAAGGTCCATTTTACCTGGCTGGCTTCTCGGTGGGCGGAACGATCGCTCACCAGGTAGCCTGCAGACTTCAGGCACTAGGTCACGAAGTGAGAGGACTTTACCTGGCCGACCCCTCCCCAAAACTTCCGGATACAGACAAAGTGCCTCGCAGTAATTTCTCTGCTCTGCTACAACACGTGAGAAAACGAGGCCTATCCGAGGGTCCAGGTATTATCTGCTCCTACTTATTGAACCTATTCAAAATTCCGATTCTACCGAAACACCGCGATCGGATCGCTTTCATTTACACTAAAACACTTGTCTGTGCCTCATCGTTCGAGATGTTTCATGGAAAAGCCCACGTTTACCATTGCTCGGGCTATGGGAGTGAGGATCTTGCTTCATGGAAGCCACTCGTCGATGGGGAGTTGGTTTTTA
>CALGUT010000733.1 GCA_937920335.1 uncultured Opitutales bacterium | reverse complement strand
TGCTTCGGCAAGGTTATGATGCAACGCCTCGCTGCAACCCGACTACAGTTACTCGATATTTACGGATCAGACATTGATTACCATACCTACCATGAATAAAGTCATCCAGTCCATTGATCCTTTAATCACCCAACCATGGAACGTTCAGGAGTATACCAACGAAACGTCAGATACATTTACGATTACTTTGGAACCTGAAATCCCGATGAATGGTTCCGAATATGCGTTTAAACCCGGTCAATTCAATATGCTTTATGTATTTGGAGTCGGAGAGATACCCATATCTATATGCAGCGATCCCGAAACTAAAAACAGGATCAGCCACACAACAAGAATCGTGGGAACCGTGACTCGGGCTATGAGCGAACTCAAAGCTGGTGATGCAATTGGAGTTAGGGGACCTTTTGGAAACCCATGGCCAGTTGTCCAAGCGAAGAATAAGGATATCATAATCATCGCAGGAGGTATTGGCCTGGCACCGTTGCGGCCGGCGATTTATCATATATTGAAAAACCGTGATGACTACGATCGGGTAGCCCTATTATACGGCGCGCGCACCCAGGCAGACATATTGTACCGGACAGAGCTGGAACACTGGAGCAGTCGGCTGGATGTGGAAGTCTTTGTAACTGTCGACCGGGGATCATCGGATTGGTATGGAAACGTAGGCGTAGTTACCCGTTTAATACAAAGAGCACCGCTCAATCCAGCTAACTCATTGGTGATGATCTGCGGTCCTGAAATAATGATGAAATACTGCGTCCCCGAATTACATACAAGAGGCATACGAGACGAGGAGATCTACGTATCAATGGAAAGAAACATGCAATGCGCAGTGGGCTATTGCGGGCACTGTCAATTCGGTTCCGAGTTCGTCTGTAAAAGCGGCCCCGTCTTCAAGTATAGTAATATCAAGAAACTCATAAACATCGAGGAACTATGAAAACACTTAGAGCAAAGCCTAAATTGGCAGTCTGGAAATTCGCCTCCTGCGATGGGTGTCAATTGAGCCTACTCGATTGCGAAGATGAACTGCTCGCGGTCGCAGGGGAAGTTATTATAGCTAACTTTCCCGAAGCATCCCGAGCGATAGTGGATGGCCCTTATGATGTTTCACTGGTTGAAGGTTCAATCACTACGCGTCACGACCTGGAACGCATACAGCAAATCCGTAAAGACTCGAAGGTCCTTGTTACCATAGGAGCCTGCGCAACCGCAGGAGGTATACAGGCGCTTAGGAATTTCAAAGACGTAAGGGAATTCGTATCCTTGGTATACGCGCACCCGGAATATATAGAGACCCTGGATAAATCGACCCCGATCTCGGAACATGTTTTTGTGGATTTCGAGCTCCGTGGTTGCCCAATCAGTAAACAACAACTTCTTGAGCTCCTCAATGCATTCCTTAACCACCGAAAACCGGTAATCCCGAAGCATAGCGTGTGTATCGACTGTAAGCTCCGCGGAACAAGCTGCGTCATGGTAGCGCAGGGCATACCCTGCTTGGGACCAGTAACTCAAGCGGGCTGTGGAGCTATTTGCCCCGCATACAATCGGGGTTGTTACAGTTGTTTTGGTCCGCAGGAAACCACCAATACCTCTTCCTTGAGTAATCGCTGGAAAACGGCACTAAATGTTCCCTCGGACGCCTTAGTTCGAGCCTTCCGGGGATTCAACGCCTATGCTGAACCCTTCAGAAAAGAAAGTGAGAAACATGAGTGATTCGAATGCGAAAAAATCCGACTCTGTAAAACGGACCATTAAAGTAAACTACATGGCGCGGGTTGAAGGAGAAGGCGGACTAGACATTAAATTTACTGATAATAAAGTATCGGATGTTAAATTGCACATCTTCGAACCTCCTCGCTTCTACGAAGCGTTTCTCAGGGATCGCGACTACCAGGAAGCTCCAGACATCACTGCGCGAATTTGTGGTATTTGTCCGATCGCTTATCAAATGAGTTCCGTTCATGCCATGGAGCAGGCA
>CALGUT010000732.1 GCA_937920335.1 uncultured Opitutales bacterium | reverse complement strand
CCAACGGGACAATCTTTGATACCGAAAGTAAAGCCGAGCCGTTCGAAAGCATTGATGGCGTTATTAAAGTCCCCATGGGTTCTGGCTTAGGGGTGAATATCGATCCGGACTACATCAAAACACACCAACCCGTAGAGGTTTAATGTTGTAAGACTGGGAACAGGCTTGCCCGAAGTCTTATCCAAAAACAGTTCAAAGAGGACGACCCGATAATCACCTTCTATACCTTATATCTACTAGTTTAATGACGCCCGTCACTTTGCATAAATTGCGAGATCGCGCGACTGAAACCTACTCATCCAAGAATTTTTTGTCAAAATCGGGCGAAATTGATGTTGGCTTTCGTTTACTCGACGGTACTTTCTCTTAACTTCTTCAGTCGGAAACAACCTACTATTACAGGTAGATACCACTATATCAGCTATAGTAGCTACACTTAACATTTATCCTAGTGAAGAAATTATTTTGCCGCTCAACCTTCTTTCTAACTGATTCCAAGTCAGTGCTATGGTGCCTACTGGCTGCCGGAATTACCTTCGGATCGCACCTGTCCAATGCACAATTTGTCGTCGATAGCTCGGACCAAGGCCACATCAGCGTAGGTCCGTATGGAGTTTCGCACGATAGCAGCTCACACAACTACCAGCTTGGCAATAAACCCATGACCAGCTTCTTGGGAGTCCCCTACTTTGTTTTCGATATCCCGGATTTTGCTCAGACCATTGAATCAGTAACGCTGTCGATCTATAATCCAGACGACGTATACGCGACTCCATCATTTCTCATTTCTGATCAAGGATTCCAGAATGATGCACCAGCCGCAGAAATTTCCCTCTGGAATTACCTGGGCGACAAATCAGTTTTTGATACCGATTTCAATACAGGTTACTCGCCCCCTGATATTTCCTCCATCTGGGATGACGAAATACAAGACCTACAGTCAGGCACCCAATATGGAGCAAGACAGGTCGACTCATCCAGCGACGGCAAATGGATCGATTTTTACCTGAATTCCGAGGCGCTTATTGACATCTGGACCTCTCAGGGTGGCAAATTTGCACTGGGAGCAAAATCAGAAAACAACAGCACCCTATTCCATTCCAGTGGACTCGGAGCACCAGAAGGCGAAGATTATCCTTCCGCTCGTTTAGAATTCTTCTTTAGCGAAGGGGGAGGCGTAGCAGTTCCAGAACCATCCACTTACGGAGTGATTGGGGGTATCATGCTAGCGGGATGTATCATGCTGCGTATTCGCAGGAGACGCGCTTAAAGAGATCACTCTTTTCCAGCTTCGCTCAAATAGAACCAGCTCACGCCAGGTGTTCATTCTCTATTTGTTCCAACTGTTCGGAGTCGATCGATTTAGAAATCTCTGCAGCAAGCTTTCGAATGACTGGATTCGAGAATAACACACGTAACCGCATACTCACCGAGAAGATAGTACGGATTTGGTTAAGGACCTGCATGGCAGTCAACGAATGGCCTCCCATCGCAAAAAAATCGTCGTCAACCCCGACCTCGTCGAGCTTCAGAGCCTCCTTCCATATCTGAACAAGCACCTGTTCAACAATGTTATCCGGACCACGCGACTGATCGCTCACCTTCTCATATTCAGGTTCCCTCAACGCCTTCCGATCTAGCTTTCCATTAAGGGTCAGGGGTATCTGATCCATCAATACAAACGCTGCCGGCATCATATACTGAGGAAGCCTGTTTTTAAGATAATCCTTAAAAGCTTCTATTTCGAAGGCTGAATTCGTTACTAAATAAGCCACCAATCGTTTATCATTCACTCGGTCCTTACGGAGAATCACCACGTTTTGCAAAACATCAGCAAATTCGCTAACGGCATTTTCAATCTCGCCCAACTCAATGCGAAATCCACGCAATTTTATCTGCTGATCGATCCGGCCCAGAAATTCCAGGGTGCCATCTGGAAAGTACCGCGCACGATCCCCCGTACGGTAGATGTATCCTTCGCCGTAAGGATACCTGAGAAACTTTTCTTTCGTTAATTCGGGCTGGTTTAAATAACCGCGGGCCAATCCAGAACCACCGAGGCATAATTCCCCGATTTCTCCGATCGGGACGATACGTAGATTGGCATCTAAAAGATAGGCTGTGGTATTAGATATCGGACGTCCGATAGGAATCGATTGTCTGGCAAAATCGTCTTCAGAAATCTGGTGACAACAAGCAAAGGTCGTAGCCTCGGTCGGGCCATATCCGTTAACGAATCGTTTTAGATCAAGTTCGTTAAAAGCTCGTTCGACACGTCTTTTGGATAATACATCTCCACCGACTACCAATTGATTCACAGAAGCGAGCCCATCCAACCCCTGATCTACGATGGCATCAAACAACCCAGATGTCAGCCAAAGCGTTGTAACCTGATAGCGTTTAATAACCTCCACTATGTCGGCCAAAGAAGGTTGATAAGGGGGGAAAACGATTAGTTTTGAACCGTGCAAGAGCGCACCCCAAATCTCAAAAGTCGACGCATCAAAGGCTAAAGGTGCCAGGTGCAGAAACACCTCATCCTGCGAAAAGTCGATGTAGTTGGTCCCAGCCACTAGTCTGACTATAGATCGATGCTCGATACAGACTCCTTTCGGATCACCCGTCGAACCCGAGGTGTACATGACGTAAGCGAGGTTACGGGAACTAACATCGACGTTTGGGTTCTCAACAACGGTTGAACATCTGAGATCGACGTCTTCAATACACACCGTCATCCCCACCTGGTTCGGCAGACCATTTTTCAAGTGTTTCTGAGTCACGACCATCGGTGCCTCCGTATCGTCCAGAATATACTCGAGGCGCTTCTTCGGATAATTCGGATCCAATGGAACATAGGCAGCTCCCGCTTTTAGGATACCGAGCAATCCAATCATCATTTCCAAAGAACGATCTACACAAATACCGATCAAAGTCTCTGGTTCGATTCCATGATTGATAAGATGCTCCGCAAGTCTGTTTGCTCGTTGATTAAGCTCCGAGTAGGTCATCTGGCGATCTTCACAAACAACTGCTACTGAATCAGGGGTTCGCTCTACCTGCACCTCGAACAACTGATGCACACAGGCTTGGTCCGGGTAGTCTGAATCTGTTTGGTTCCAATCCACGAGTAACCGCTTTTGATCTGCCTCAGAAATTGACCGAATCCTCAAGTCACTGATCACGTTTCTTCCCGGTTGAGGTAACGCCTTTCGGTCCGTCTTACCGGTCAACGCAAGTGGCATCTCCGTCAGCACAACAAATGAAGACGGCAGCATATAGTCTGGCAGCCGGGACTTTAGAAACAGCTGCCAGGCTTCGACATCGATCGCGATTTCCGGCGCCAGCGTCAGGTAGGCAACAAGCCTACCGTCTGAAAATAAGACGACTGCCTCCGTCACCGACGGAAGCTCCCGTACCGCCCCTTCAATTTCGCCCAGCTCTACCCGTAATCCTCTGATCTGCGCTTGATGATCAGATCGGCCCAAATATATAATCTGACCTTTGTCATCGTAGTAAGCCTGATCGCCTGTGTAATAGTAACGAGCGCCGTCGAACTGGATAAAACGATCCGTCGTCATCTGAGGAAGGTTTAAATAACCGCGCGCAAGGCCCGGACCGCCAATATAAATTTCACCAATCGTTTGTCCTTCTACTGGCAGTCGATTTTTGTCCAGAATACACACAGTTGCATCCACTGGAAGCCCAATGGGAATTACTGTTCG
>CALGUT010000731.1 GCA_937920335.1 uncultured Opitutales bacterium | reverse complement strand
GCACCTAACTCACCTTTACATCGCTCTCTTGCACTTCAAAGTTGAATCCACCGTTGGAAAAATAGATAGTGTTTGGCCCCTTATTCATTCAATCCTTCTTATGAAGTTTCTTTCTGGGTCCAGCTCCGTGACCTCTATGGTTTTTCAAATCGCTTTGAGAGCGGTTCGATGAGAAAAAACACTAAGCCGAAAGGTTCAATTTCTGCGCGTTTCAGGGTTGAGCGGCAACCCACACCGACCTCCTGTGGACCAACCTGTCTTCATGCAATCTATCGGTGGTTTGAACAGGATGTCACGATAGAAGAATTAATCGCATCTGTACCCGCTTTAGATGAAGGCGGTGCCTTGGCTATTCATATGGGAATCGATGCGCTGACTCGCGGATACCGTACTGATTTCTACAGCTGCAATCTAAGGGTATTGGATCCCTCGTGGTTTCTCGGTACTTCGGCTTCATTGATAGAAAAGCTCAGGTTGTCCAAAAAAGTTCGGAGAAAGAGGAAAGAGAAGTTCGAACTGGAAGCAATGGAGCGGTATGTTCGGGACGGGGGGAACCTTTACATGGAAGAACTTACCAGATCACTCCTGCGCAAGCACTTGCTGTTGAACCGACCTATATTGGCAAGATTATCTGCAACTTTCCTGTATCGTGAGGCCCGTGAGGAACCAGAGACAGGCAGGCCAGATGATCTCGGAGGAAAGTCGGAGGGCCATTTTGTGGTACTACATGGATATGAACCTTCAACGAAGATGGTTACAGTTCACGATCCCTATCACAAAGCACCGTTCCCAGGTGATCACCGCTATGCGGTTCATATTGATCGCTTAATCAATGCGATCCTACTCGGCGTTTTAACGCACGACGCAAATATTTTAGTTATCCATAAATAAGCGAAATGAAATCATTCGTTGTTGTTGAAAGACCGACTACCTGGGCAGTCAAACTGCCATCGAGTGTAGAAATCCTTACCCCGAAGGAGTATATCACCAGCGCTGCTATTCAGAAAATCCGAAGAGCTAGAGTCTATAATCTATGTCGGGATTACTCCTATCAAAGTGCAGGCTACTATGTATCACTTTTGGCGGAGGCTCGCGGGCATCGTCCATTACCTTCTGTTTCCACATTTAGGAGGGTGCACGGGCGATTGATAAATTCCCAGCGGGAATTTCAGGTTATCGTCCAGCGCTCCCTCGCTGATTTACAAACGAATGATTTTACCTTGTCTGTTTACTTTTCTCACAATCTGGCCAAGCGGCACGATCGACTGGCACTGGCCGTGTTTAACCTGTTTCCAGCTCCTCTGTTGCGAACACAGTTTCTGCGTGATGAAGAGGGGAATTGGCGGATGAAGTCGGTGAATCTGATTTCGGCCAAAGATATCCCGGAGAATCATCAGGATTTTGTGCGTGCATCGGCGAAAAAGTGGTTCTCCAACCCGAAGCGCGTAAAGGCTCAGATTCCAACCAGGTACACCTTGGGTATTTTGGTAGATCCAAATGAACCAACTCCGCCATCGGATGCCATGGCTTTGAAGAAAGTGATTCGTGCCGCTGAGCGGCAGCATATCGCCGTCGAGATGCTTGAACCTGAAGATATTGGCGTCGTTGAAGAACTGGATGCACTATTCATTCGGGCGACAACATCAGTCGAAAATTATACCTTTAGATTTGCCCGTAGAGCAGCAGAGGCCGGCATCCCGACGATTGACGATCCGGATTCCATACTCAGGTGCACGAACAAGGTGTTTCTGGCTGAACTTTTCGAGCGCAATCGGATACCTGCCCCCAAGACCGAAATTCTATACACAAGCAGTAACCCTGAGGTGCCGGCGAGGATACCGTTTCCATTGGTTCTGAAACAGCCGGATTCATCGTTTTCGCAGGGCGTGGTAAAGGTGAAAGACAAAGAAAGTTTCGCTGATGCCTGTCTGGATTTGTTCGGGAAAACGGATCTCTTGATAGCTCAAGAGTTTTTGCCAACTGATTACGATTGGCGTATCGGCATTCTCGATCAGAAAGCAATCTATGCCTGCCGCTACTACATGGCGCGAGGCCATTGGCAGATTTACGACAGAGGTGACGATTCCAAGGGTGATGTCGTTGGCGGAAACTCCGATACGTTGCCCATAGAAGAGGTTCCCCCTTTCGTCGTAGAAACCGCTTTGCGGGCTGCCAATCTCATCGGTTGCGGTCTTTATGGTGTGGATCTTAAGGAGATCGACGGTCAGGCGCTTGTGATAGAAGTCAATGACAACCCTTCCATTGATGGAGGGGTAGAGGATGCTTATCTTAAGGACGACCTCTACGACCTGATAATACGTTCCTTTATTAAACGGATCGAAGAGCGTACTGCCTTAAGCAAAAGCTAAGAGAAAGTATTTTTATGGCCCACACTTTTAGTCAATTCGGTATCGAAATCGAGTATATGATCGTAGACGTTGAAAGTCTGGATCTGTTGCCGGTTTCGGACAAAATTCTGCGTGATACTTCAGGCAACATTGCAAATAGCGTCGAGCATGGTCCTATAACCTGGTCAAATGAACTGGTTATGCACGTACTTGAATTCAAGACGAGCCAACCAGCCAAGTCATTGGAAGGACTGGTTGAATCTTTTCATCAATCCATTCTGGATGCTGAAAAGCGTTTAAGAAAGTCAGGTGCTTGTTTATTGGGTACGGCGATGCATCCTTGGTTTGAACCATTTGATGGGGTCAAACTTTGGCATCACGAAGATCGGGAAATCTACGATACCTTCGATCGAATATTTGATAGTCGAGGTCATGGTTGGTCGAACATACAGTCGTTCCATCTAAACCTGCCTTTTGAGGTAAGCGATGATGAAAGCTTTCGTCGGCTGCATAGTGCTATACGTCTCGTCTTGCCGCTTATTCCGGCGATTGCGGGAAGTTCTCCTTTTTTAGAAGGACGCTCGACAGGATTACTCGACACCAGACTGGAAACCTATCGGAATAATTGCATTCGTATCCCGAGTATTTCTGGCGGAGTGGTTCCAGAGGTTTATCGTTCTCACGCTGAATATAAGGCCGAGGTTTTTGATGTAATCGCGAACGATCTAAGAACCCTGGATCCGGAAGGGATTCTGGAGCCTGAGTGGACAAATGCGAGAGGAGTAATCGCCCGATTCGATCGCGGATCGATAGAAATACGGGTAGGAGATGTCCAGGAATGCCCTGACCAAGACTTGGCAATCATTCAGTTGGTGGTGCATTTGGTGAAGTAGTGGTTTGACGAGAGCGAAGTCTCATTAGAGGACCAGGAATCGGTTGCGACCGAGCAGTTGCGTCAACTCTTGAATGCGACGATTTCAAGTGGCGTGGATGCTGCCTTGGAAGGGGAAGATGTCCTGCGTGCCTTCGGGGTTCGATCTAGCCTATCGGTCGGTGCGTGGATTCGTCAGCAGCTACCCGTGAACGCTAATTGGACAGGAGGCGTTGACCTAATCCTCAGTGAGGGCAATCTAGCTCAGCGATTAAAGCGTGCTGTTGGAGAGCGAATTACTTCAGAAAAGCTCCAGGATGTATATCGAAGTGTACAACGTTCTCTCATTAAAAATCAGGTTTTCGGATTATGAAACTGTTGATTTCATGCGAACATGCGAGCGCGGCAGTCCCTGATGCTTATCAGGGTTTATTCGAAGGCAGAAATCGGGAGATATTGTGGTCCCATCGTGGATGGGATCCAGGTGCATTGGCATTAGCCAGAGAATTGTCTCTTTTCATGGAGGTTCCTGTGTTTAAAGGAGAGTGGACGCGCCTGCTATTGGATCTAAACCGCTCACCCGATAATCCCGGTAGATGGAGCGAATTTTCGCGATCCTTGGATGTCGAGGAACGGCAGGCATTGCATCAGAGTATCTTTGCTCCGTACTGGGATAAGCTGTTCGGCGAGGTTGATTCTTTGATTCTTGATTCTGGACGCGTCATTCACTTGTCGATTCACTCCTTCGTTAGGATACTCAACAAAAAACAACGGATTGTAGATGTAGGTATACTCTTTGATCCGTCTAGATCCATGGAGTCCGAGCTTTCTACCCGGTTGATTTCGAACTTAACTGCTTTAGGAAGAGATACTCTGAATATTATGAAAAATGCGCCTTATGCAGGAACCGAGGATGGTTTGACGCGTTTACTTAGGGAAAAGTTTCCCGATTCATCTTATGCGGGCATCGAAATTGAAGTCTGTTCCGATTTGCTCGAAGACAATAAATCGATCCAAAAGATGGCGCTCAATTTATCGCAGACGATTTCACAATCGATAGTCAATTTCTGATCAACTAATCCGTTGAGAGTAAATATTCAGGTTCGACTGTCTTAGAAAAACGCCCCGTGTCTGTCTGCTGGTGAGGACAATCGATACGGCGGGCAATGTAGGAGCCGATGTGACACCGATGAAAGGGGATATGATTCGTCAGAAGCTCCGGAATAATGTCCCATGAGGGTTACGTTAGCCCACATCAAAAGCCAATTTGTGCTTTGGCTTAATTATGCGGTGAAACAGGTAAGAAACTCCGAGTAGAACCAGGCCAGCAAACGAAAGAAACCCTGCGCCGTCCGAAATTGCTAAATGCGATATGAATGCGAGGAGCAGATTATAGAAGACACCCGCGTAGGCTAGATTCTTGAGGAACTGAGATTTTGAGGAAACTATAGCCACGACGGCGAGGATCTTCGCGATGGCCATCGGAAAGATTAGGTAAGCCGGGTATCCTAGCTCGCTGTAGGCAATCACCACATCCGCATTATTGAACAAGTGCATAGATGCGCCGAAAAGTAGTAGAATCGAGAGTAAGCTGGTTGCGAACCAGTAAATCAAGTTAGGCAATCTCATTAACAGATACGAAACTAATTGCGAGTTTGGTAAATTCAACACCCATTAATTGAGATTCGAAGTTTTTGAGATCCTTATTGGTATTGAAATAATGGCGCATTTCAGGCGTCC
>CALGUT010000730.1 GCA_937920335.1 uncultured Opitutales bacterium | reverse complement strand
TCGCCTGATAAGCCAGTATTTCCTCCTCAAACTCAGCCACGTGCTTCTCTCGCCAATCGTAAGCGACTCGCTGTATGCCCAAGCGCTTTAACATGGCGGCTCGTTCAGCCGGTAATCGTTCTAACTTATCAAACGGAACGATACACCAGGCCACTAGTCGGTCGATTTGGAAATTAGCAGGGCGTTCACTCCCTTGTTTTTCAGAACAACCTACTGTTAAAAGACAGGCGACAAATATTCCGAGAATTCTCATAAGCTTTGGTCTAATCAATTGAGGCCCTTTGGCAGGGTTCCCGTGACACGTTTGTAATCAATCATTGCGCCTTGCGCAGGGAATTTGTTGAGCGTTTTTTCAAGTATTTTTCGTGCGCTAGCTGCTTCGGAGTTTTGTACATCCGGAGAAATAGGATTCTCCTCCATCACATCCATATGGGTATCATAGAGCCGACCATCACCATACAACTTATAACGCTTATCCCGCGCATAGCGCACTTCCCAGTGCTTATACATGTTGTCAAACGTCTCACTGTAGGGCCGCGGAAAATAATAACCGAAGATAGACTCACGCTTAGTACCAGGTTCTCCGATACACTGCGCCCAGAAACTAATCCCATCAGTATCTGTAATCGCCTTCGGTGAAACTCCGGTAGCATCGACAATGGTGGGGAAAAAGTCCGAAAACCCAATAAGGTCATCGTTAACCTGTCCACCTGGAATACGATCCGGTAAATTGGCGATCAACGGCACATGGGTTCCGTAGTCGTGGGTAAACCCTTTTCCACCCGGAATCTCTATTCCATTGAGCTCAGAGGTTAGTACGTGATTCGTCCCATTATCACCGGTAAACACTATCAACGTATTTTCACGCAACTCCAGTTCCTCCAACGTATCGACAATGCGTCCAACCAGAAAATCGATGTACTGAACCATATCAATGAAGTTCTTTTTATTATCCGTTTCATCCGGATTTTCGCTGTGCGGCGTAACCGGAAACGGATTGTGCGGCAGTATCAAGGGATTGTATACGAAGAAAGGTCTTTCTTTATTTTCACGAATAAACTCCAGAATGAAATCGTTTACGATCGTTGGTCCATAGGACTCTTCTGGGAGATCGAGGATCGCTCCGTCTTTTTCGAGTGAAGGATTCCAATAACGCGAACGCTCGGTATTCGGTGTATTCCACAAACAATAAGTATCGAATCCCGCTTCGGTTGGTGAGATGCCGCCTTGATCGGTAAGGAGTTGCCACTTGCCTGCTACCGCAGTCGCGTATCCCTGATCCTTAAAATGGTTGCCGAAAGTTGGCTCGTTTCGTGGAAATTCTCCGAAATCAACGTAGTTAAAGACATTGGATTTTCCCGTCATCAAGTTCACACGACTCGGCGTACACAGTGGCGTAGAATGACAATTCGTAAACCGTATCCCTTCTGCTGCCAAAGCATCCAGGCGCGGCGTATTATACTCCTTGCTGCCGTAACTACTGAAACACTCGTAGCCAACATCATCGGCCAAAATCAGTACCACATTCGTATGCTTTCCGACTGAATGACTTAATCCGATTACGGTTAGCAGCAGAATCGCCAACCAGGCAGAGCGTATCCTTATATTCATACTTCAATCCTCAACTCTTACGAACCAATCCGGCTTCCTCGATACGTTCTTCCAATTTCTTGCGCCATGTGGCACGTATTTTGGCAAATCTGGGATCATTCACGAGATTGGTAAATTGCTGGGGGTCCCTTTTCATATTATAAAGCTCATCACTGCCGTCTTTGTAGAGCATGTAGACCCACTCATCACCTCTCAGGCCAAATTCCTTGTTGTTCCCCACCGTCAATGCCGCCTCTCGCACTTCTGTTCTGGGACGCTTCAATACCTTGACCAGACTCTTACCCTGAACTTCATTCGGCACATCGATACCTACTAGTTCAGAAACCGTCGGATAAATATCAGCAAGCTCAACCAGCGAATCAGAAGAACCGGGTTTGAAACCAGGTGCCGAAATAATGAATGGAACCCGAGTCACGTCTTCGTGCAGGTTATTCTTTTGCCAGAAATGATGTTCGCCAAGGTGATAACCATGATCACCGATAAATACCACCGCCGTGGAGTCCCGTAGACCTTGTCGATCAAGCTCTGCCATGATGCGCCCAACCTGATCATCCATATAAGTAATGGTTGCGTAGTAGGATCCCCAGAAGCGCTTCTGATTATCCGGATATTTTCCAATGGGGTCATTGAGACTCGTCACTGACGTGTGACCATCTTTGGGAATGTCATCAAGATCGTTCTCGATGATTTCCGGCAATTCGATTTCCTCATAAGGATACATATCGAAATACTGTTTCGGTGCGACATTCGGATAATGAGGTCTTACAAATCCGGATGCGATGAAGAACGGCTTGTCGCTATTTCCATGCTGTCGTAGCAACTCAATCGTCTTGGAAGCTGTTTTGTAATCCGGTTGATCAGAACCATCACCTTCATACTGAACCGAAACGAACCAACGTGATTGCATAGCTGTCGTGACACGATCTCGCAGTGAAGTCGTGACAATATCGCTGTTGTAGAGCGAGTATAGCCCTGGCGTATGGGCTTCCAATCCCGGTGAATTAAACCGTTCCGTCCAACAGGCTTCTACATCCAGGCCATTTGTCCCCGCGATAATATCTCCGGGGACCTTCATATGGAAAATTTTTCCCACTCGCGCGCTATAGTAACCGTTATCGATAAAGTGCTCCCCCAGCGTCTTTCCCTTATCGTCCCGATAGCGACTATACATAAACGACTGACGCGAAGGACCGCAGGTGGTTCCTTGGCAGTAAGCGCGTTTAAAAACCATCCCCTGCCCAGCAAGTGCGTCGATATTCGGCGTTTTCACCATCGAATCGCCATAGACCCCCAACGTACTAGCTTTCAAGTCGTCTGATATTAATAAGAGCACGTTCTTGATCTTGGACGACTGCCCAAATGTAAACGAGGCAGATACCAGCCATACCAAGGTCAATGAAGATAAAATCCTAAGAATTCTCATAAACATAAACTATTTGACTAGAGCAGATGAGCCAAACTCAGGAGCTAGTTTAGGTGACGTTGAAGGCATTGAGTCTAGGACCGCTTGAAGTTGTTTGCGACTCGCCTTTCCTGACTTTGATTCACGCCCTTTCTTAATCGGTTGTTTCTCATAGCGATCACTCATCGCATAGAGCGTTCCGTCGGCATACAGCTTAAATTCTTTGTTTTGGGCCCAGGCGATTTCCAGATTACGAACCCCTTGTCCGTGAGGCTCAGCAGCAGGCTTGTACTTGGGATAATGATATTGATAAATCCACTCTCTCGGATTTCCTGCTTCACCTTGACATTGAGGCCAGAAGCTTCGGCCATCCAGCTCGACATCTGGTAACGTAGCCCCCGAGATTTCAGCCAGCGTTGGCAACACATCCGAGAAATCGATCAGGTCATCCACCACCGTTCCTGCTTTGACCCAGCCTGGAGCGTTCACAATAAAAGGAACATGGGTTCCACCCTCGGTCGCCAAGCCTTTTTCACCGGGCATCTGCTTGCCTTGGTAAGGATAAGTCAAAGTGCGGTTCGTTCCGTTGTCTGCTGTGAAGATTATTATCGTATTGTCTCTGATGCCGTTTCGCTCAACAGCATCTACAAGCTTCTGTACCATTTTATCAGCGTAGGCGACCATATCGCGGTAATTTTTCAGGAGCTCAGCATGCTTTCCTTTCCCGTCCGCAGCCGTCATCGGTTTGCTATCTGGCGTTGGCACAAACGGATTGTGCACCAGAATCATGGGATAATACGCGAAGAAGGGTCCTTCTTTATTTTGATCAATAAAATCGACGAGAAAGTCGGACACGATATCCGGTCCATAATCGGTTTCCTTGGTTTCAAGAAGTTGACCATCCTGAACCAGGCTCGGATTCCAAAAACGCGCCAAACCACCTCCCGGAAAATTCCATAAACAAAAGGTATCAAAGTCGTGATCCGAGGGAACGGACCCGTTCGGCTCCCCGTGCAACTGCCACTTGCCAGCCACAGCTGTCGCGTAGCCAGCATCCTTTAGCATAGTACCAAACGTTTTCTCGTCTTTGTCCAAGCAACCAAATATAACGTAATTTCGTATATTATCACGCCCCGTCATGATCTTGACCCGACTGGACGTACAAACCGGCGTAGAATAGGCATTCGTGAATTTTACTCCGGTTTCTGCCAAACGATCCAAATTCGGAGTCTTGAAATACTCACTCCCATAGGGACCGTAATTATCAACCGCTGAATCGTCAGCCATTATCAGGATAATATTGGGTGGCTTCTTTGCCAACGCGAAACCGCTCGTAAGCGAAACTATTACGACTGCCAGCACCGCTGACAACGAAACTCTGGATAGTAGGGTAGACATTGGGTAGATCACGAATCGAGACAGTATGATTTCCAAGCTGGATGCAAGAATAGACCATTTCCTTTTAGATCCTACCGGACGATCCTGAACGCAAATCTATGGACTAAATAATTGAGATAACCAGCCTCAGTTATTCTCTTTTTTGGTCTTTCCGTAGAAGCAACCAATTCCGGTAAGCGCAAGGATCACTGCAATTACAATATTGATGAGTGATAGAAACTGCCACTGCCAGTATTGAGAAACAGGAACTCCCAAAGTCGCACCCAGAAAAATAGCCGTAGTATGCCACGGCACGAGGCACTCGATCATGGTTCCAGAATCTTCGAGCGAGCGTGACAGCACCTTACGAGGAATTCCCTTGTTGTCGTAAGCAGAGTGAAAGGCCTCACCCACTACATAACTGGCGGCCATTTGGTTAGAGGTGATTGAGTTGATGAACGTAGTTGATGCTAAAGAGGAAATGATGATCGACGAACGCGACTTTGCCGCTCGAAATACTCTTCCGACAATGAGTGGCATCGCATTGATCTTATCAATCGCTCCCACAT
>CALGUT010000729.1 GCA_937920335.1 uncultured Opitutales bacterium | reverse complement strand
GGCAGATTCTGCATCATCGACTTTGAGTTCTCTAATAACCTCGATACCGGAGAAGGACTCACTCTGGCCGAAGCAGAGGAGGAACTGAAAAAAACGAAGTATCAAATTTGATATGGACAAGATTAGTTGGTCAGGCCTCACCCACCCCGGGCGGTTTCGCAAGAATAACGAAGACTCTTTCCTCGCGATCAACCTGAATGGTCAGGAAGTAAGACTTCTCGGCAAAGAGGGATCTGCCTCCCTCGAAAGCGAAGGCGATTTTATTTTCGCCGTTAGCGATGGAATGGGCGGTGCCAATGCGGGAGAATTTGCCAGTAGAATAGCGATAGACTATATTACTCGAAAGCTGCCGAGTAGTTTTCGATTAGGCGCCATGGGGCTGGCTCACGGGTATCATGATTTCCTCACCGAGCTGTTTGAAGAAGTAAATAGGGAAATGGCGAGCATGAGCTTCCACTACGAAGAATGCAGGGACATGGGCGCCACACTCAGCCTTTGTTGGTTTACTCAAGAGTGGATGTATTACGCACACGCCGGAGACAGCCGAATCTATTACCTGCCAGAAGCGGGAAACTTAAAGCAATTGTCTCACGATCATACCTACCCCGGAGAGCTATTCCGCAAAGGCAAAATTGACGAACGACAATTGAGGACTCATCCCGAGAAACACATACTTCTCCGATCCCTGGGGGGCCGCACTGACGGTATTGAACCTCAATTGGGCGCTGTCGGGTTTAATGAAGGCGACAGATTCGTTATAAACTCCGATGGAATCAACGATGGCGTTCGCGATCGGCGGATAGAAGAACTCATTCTTACGCCCCCTCCCCGATTTGCCGAATTACCCCCGCCTGAACGCTTGGTTAAAGAATCAATGGAGGAATCAAGTCGTGACAATCTGACTGCTATCGTAATATCGATAAGCTAATACACAAAAGCGAATTCCTAAAACGAAGACACACCCATTTCATGAGAACCGGAAACCCAACCCTTAGCGACAATACATTTCGCGTCGAATACGCCTCAACGAACGCGATGACCGTTGGCGGCACAGTCAATAAAACAGCCATTCTTCTCCTACTGGTCGTAATGACGGCTATCTGGTCGTGGAAGAAGGTCATGGTATTCGGCGAACCGGGGCCCATGATCCCCTGGATGATCGGGAGCGGTATCGCCGGATTTATCCTGGCACTGATAACCATATTCAAGAAAACCGCATCCCCGATTACCGCCCCCCTCTATGCACTGGTAGAAGGCGTTTTCCTCGGAGTTCTCTCCGCCATGTTCGAGATCATGTATCCGGGAATCGTATTTCAGGCTGTGCTCCTCACCTTCGGAACGCTTCTGTCGCTTCTTCTCGCCTATAAAACAGGAGTTATCAAAGCCACTGAAAATTTCAAACTCGGGGTCGTCGCAGCAACCGGTGGAATCGGCCTGATATACCTTGCCACCTTCATACTCGGATTTTTTGGAATTAACATACCGTTCATCCATGGAAGCGGAACCTTCGGTATAGCCTTCAGTGTGTTCGTCGTAATCATCGCCGCACTGAATCTAGTACTCGATTTCGATTTCATAGAATCCGGAGCCGAACGCGGTGCCCCACGCTACATGGAATGGTATGCAGCCTTTGGCCTCCTGGTAACGCTCATATGGCTTTACATTGAGATCTTGAGACTACTCTCAAAACTGCGGAGTCGGTAAGACAACCAATTTATCTTCACATGCAGCATTGTACTACCAGATGAGAAATATTTAGCGGATTCGGAGCTAAAAACACTCTTCGTCAGTAGAACTAAAATCTTTCTCATGAACCAAACGAACAGGACGCTGCTCTTAGTCACCGCAGTATTTACGAGCTTCATCGCCCGCGCCGAAGACCATAATTGGCCGACCTACCTTGGCGACAAAGCCTCGAGCCAATACTCTGAGCTCACACAAATCACTCCGGACAATGTTAATCAGCTCAAGATCGACTGGATATTCAACTCAGGTGATGCGGCTGAAGACAACCGATCACAGATTCAATGCAACCCACTGATCATCGACGGAATACTTTACGGAACGACACCCAAGATAGTGTTGTTTGCTTTAGACGCAACAACTGGAGAAGCGCTTTGGCGATTTGATCCATTTGCCGGTGAAAGCGGCGCGGGATCCTTGGGGGTCAACCGAGGGTTGGCCCACTGGAAAAAGGGAGATGACCAGCGCATTCTATTCGGGGCTGGAAGTTTTTTGTATGCCGTCGATACGGATACTGGTAAGCCGATCGAAACATTCGGCACCCAGGGACGGATTGATCTTAAGAAAGGACTTGGTCGGGACGTGGATAATCTCTCCTATCTCGCAAACACCCCAGGTGTCGTTTACGGAGACTTGATTATTATGGGCGGACGTCTGAGCGAGGGTCTACCCGCTCCTCCTGGACACATAAGAGCCTACAGCGTGATTACGGGCAAACTGGTTTGGCGGTTTAACACCATTCCTCACCCAGGGGAGTATGGCTATGAAACCTGGCCCAAAGATGCCTATTTAAGAAGCGGTGGTGCAAATGTTTGGACAGGAATGGCGGTCGATGAATCACGAGGACTCGTTTATTGCCCAACAGGATCAGCTTCAGCCGATTTCTACGGTGGCGATCGAATTGGAGCCAACCTGTTTGCAAATACCCTGATCTGCCTGGATGCGAAGACCGGTAAACGGGTATGGCACTATCAGTTTGTCCATCATGATATGTGGGATCGGGACCTACCAGCGCCGCCGAACCTATTGGAGATCAACCGCGAAGGCCGGAAAATTCCCGCCGTATCAGTAACCACAAAGTCAGGTCACATCTTCGTATTCAACCGAGTAACAGGCGAACCGCTTTTTCCCATCGAAGAACGCCCTTACCCGTCCTCAGATCTCGTAGGTGAAAGCGCATGGCCGACACAGCCACTTCCAACCAAGCCAGCACCATTTGCTAGACAGGTCCTGTCTTACGACCTGCTAAACGATTTATTCCCCGAAATCAGAGCCGAACTACAAAATCGTTTTATTCGTTTAAGACCTCACATGCCCTTCACGCCTCCCAGTGAACAAGGCACCATTATTTTTCCTGGATTCGACGGCGGCGGTGAGTGGGGAGGCCAAGCGACCGATCCCAGCGGGATACTATACGTAAACAGCAATGAAATGCCATGGATACTCACGATGGTGAACGCTAGCAAAGGCAATACCAACGGTGAACGCGTGTATTTGCAGATGTGCTCTGCATGCCACGGACAAGATAGACTCGGTAGTGAAAACCAGGGTACGTTGATTCCTCCGCTGACACTTCCTAAGCTGTCGGAGAAAAATCTGAATCAGGAAGGCGTTAAAGAAAAGATCCAAAACGGAGCGGGGATCATGCCTTCGTTCGGTTTCCTTTCAGAGAAAGACATAGAAGCAGTCATCAAATACCTATTTAAGGATGCCGAGTCAGGTGCCGCAGATCGCCACTCAGGAGAGAGAGATGCCATTACACAGTATGGACATACGGGATACAATAAGTGGACAACCTCTAACGGTTACCCCGCTGTGAAGCCACCCTGGGGAACCCTGAATGCGATAGACCTAAATTCAGGGGAGTATATCTGGACGACTACCCTCGGAGAGTTCCCAGAGTTAACTGCCAAAGGGATTCCACCGACTGGCACTGAAAACTATGGTGGACCGGTTGCGACCGCCGGGGGGGTGCTCTTTATTGCGGCAAGTCTGGACGAGCATTTTAGAGCGTTCGATATGAAAACCGGAACCGAGCTGTTTAAAGCTAAACTCCCAGCAGCCGGGTATGCAACCCCCGCAACCTATTCGGTCGATGGAAAACAGTATGTCGTAATCGCATGCGGCGGTGGTAAACTGGGGACCAGGAGCGGTGACGCATACGTGGCATTTTCGTTACCTTGATTCTCTACCTGAGAAACCTACCGAAAAGCTTCTCTGGCCGATATATAGAGGGATAAGAGACCTACACTATACCTTCAATTATCCTTGCCTAACCTTAATGCTAAGCTATGGATAACGCCTATTAACTGAAGGGGCACTCAAATCTCCTTGGCAGAATTCGGTCTTTGGCGTCGTGAATCGTTTCTGTTTTCAACTACGACGCATGTTTAATAAGATGGAAATATACGTAGGAAACCTACCTTGGTCTGCAGAGGACCAAGACCTAAACGATGCCTTCGCTCAATTCGGCGAAGTGACATCTGCCAAGATCATCAGCGACCGCGAAACTGGACGTTCCCGTGGATTCGGATTCGTAACTATGACAAGCGATGACGAGGCACGAAAAGCGATCGAGGAACTCAATGATTCAGAATTCCAAGGGCGCAACATGAACTGCCGTGAAGCGACTCCTCGCCAAGAACGACCACGTCATGGTGGAGGCGGTGGTGGAGACCGAGGCGGTAGAGGCGGATTTCGCGGCGGTGACCGTGGAGGAGACCGTGGAGGAAGAGATCGTCGCTACTAGACCTCTAAATAATTTTTCGAACTCACAAAAGACTCTCCTTTTTGGGGAGTCTTTTTTTTATTTAAACGCCTCTTCGAGAGAAGATCTCATCACTTCTACAGAAGGCTCCAATCCGGTCCACATGCGAAAGCCAATCGCACCCTGATATACCAACATTCCCAAACCATCCAAGGTATGAGCTCCCCGCTTGGCAGCCTCATCCAGGAATACCGTTTGTGGCGGATTCGGTATTACATCGCAGACCACCATACTTTCCGATATAGAATCGTAATCGATATCTGGTTTATCGAATGTATTCGGATACAGGCCAATCGACGTAGCATTTACCAAAACGTCAGTTCCCTCAGCAATACTTATCCCCGGTTGCCAAGGAAGGTAGGTCGCCTTCGTTTCGGTATTTTCATTAAGCAAGGTCGCTAGGGAATTGCCGCGCTCTGAATTCCGATTGATGATCGTTATGGATGCAGCTCCAGCCATAGCCAGCTCAACCGTCATTGCCCGAGCAGCTCCGCCAGCACCTAAAAATACAACTCGCTTTCCCTTAGGATCAACGCCCGCGTCTTCAGACAGACTCCTTAGAAACCCTTTACCGTCGGTATTCTCCCCTATCAATTCGTTACCTTCCTTCCGAACCGTATTCACAGCCCCCATTAACTGCGCGTCAGGCGCTACGCGGTCCAAGTATTTGATAACTTCAATTTTATGAGGAATCGTAAGATTGATACCCTGAAAATGCATCGCCCGCATACCAGAAACAGCCGCCTCTAATCCCTCTGGAACAACCTCTAGCGTCAAATAGCGCCAGTTGAGACCCAGATCTCTAAAAGCAGCTTCGATCATTACAATCGTTGGATTTTCAGCAACAGGGTGGCCAAATACTCCAACGAGCTCGGCTTTATAATTAGGGGCTTCTGACATAACTTTTGGAGTAGCGGTTTTAGATCTGACTCAACCAAATCAGGAAAGCTTAACCATATCTTCTTCCTCGATACGCTGAATATACTCACTGACGTTACAAGTGAGCATACGCGTTCCATCTTTGCTTACTTCGAGAACTTTATTTACCAGGGGGTCGAGAAAGGCGCGATCGTGACTTACCAGTATAACAGTTCCAACGAACTGCTTTACTGCATCCTGGAGAACTTCCTTGCTCTTTATATCCAAGTGATTGGTAGGCTCATCGAGAATAATTGTATTAGCCTGCCGCATCAGCATCTTGGCCAGTGCAAGACGGTTACGCTCACCCCCGGAAAGTACCGTCGTCTTTTTCAACGCATCATCTCCTGAAAATAACAGAGCGCCCAATACAGCTCTTGGATTTGTCTCCTGATTATTCGCGTCAAACGCCGCTTTCTGCACTTCCTCCAAAACCGTATTCTCAGGGTTCAATTCATTCGCCTGCTGCTGAGCGAAATAGGCAATCACAGTATTAATGCCAACCGAACGTTCACCTTCCTGATAAGGTTCCA
>CALGUT010000728.1 GCA_937920335.1 uncultured Opitutales bacterium | reverse complement strand
GTCTCAGTTGAATGTAGTGTATGCAAATTATGGAGACAGAAAGCTGTTGATGGATGTATTCAGTCCGATTGATGGTAAACAAAACCGACCAGCCGTGGTCGTCGTTCACGGAGGTGGCTGGTTAAACGGCGATAAAACCAAATTCCGCGCTTTGACGATAGCGTTGGCCGAACACGGTTATGTGACGGCAGCTATTGAATATCGACTTGGCGAAGAAGCCCATTTCCCGGCAGCAATCCACGATTGCAACGCCGCTGTTCGCTATTTGAAAGCCCACTCTAAACGTCTCGGAATCGACCCTAACCGCATCGGCGCAGTTGGTGGATCGGCTGGCGGCCATCTAGTTGGCTTGATGGCCTCTGGGTTCAAAGACCCACAACTGCAAGGAAACGGTGGCAACGCCAAGCAATCCTCAAAGTTAAAGGCAGCTATCGTTATGGCAGGCCCCCTCCAGATGGTCACTGGCTCGGTAGCTGAGAAATCTCGCAATCAACCTACCCAGTCGAACTCCAACCGCTGGTTAGGAAAAACAGTCGATGAGGCTCCTGACCTGTATCGCCTGGCCGATGCCTACGAATACATCGATAAAGACTGCCCGCCTATCCTTTTTATGGTTGGTGAATTTGACAATCCACCACGCAATCAACCTTCGAGAGATCGGCTGAATGCGCTGAGTATTCGAACGGGTATCAACATCTACAAGGACGGTAAACACGGTTGCTGGAATCAGCTACCGTGGTTCAAGGAAATGGTGGCCGACATGGATACATTTTTTCAGGAGACCCTTTGATAGGGCATCTGACCCAATCAGGATGGAACCTCAACTCTCTAATCCTTATTTAAAATCCTGTTACTGCCTCTTTTCAACCCCTACTACCTATTAGATTAGACCCTTCTCATGACTCCTATCAAACGCCTTCTGGCCAACCTTTTTCTAACGACTTTTTTGGTTCGTTCGACCGTTGCAGCCCAAGACATTGATATTCTCTGGGTCCAATACGGCGTAGCCAACAACACACTTAAATTAGCAGCCCATACGGACGCAGACCCACTGAATCCGACCGATGCATTAGCCACACTTCAACTTAAAACTAACGGCGTCTGGGAAACCATTAGGAAGATACAAGTAGACCCCCTTACAACTGTAGCAGAATTTCGTATTGATGATTGGGATACGACTAGAAACCGTGAGTACCGCGTGGTTTCCGGCAGCAGCCAAATTGAAGGAACCGTACGGGCTGATCCCCTTGGCAAAAGCATACTCAAGCTCATGGCTATTTCGTGCGTGAATGATAGACGGTTTCCCTATCAGAAAACAGTGAATCAAATGATCGCGCAAAACCCTGACCTTGTGTTCTTCGCCGGTGACCAGTTGTACCAAACCAACGCAGGTGGAAATCCCATCTATGCCGAAACCGATGAGGATGTGCTTCCTGCCATGGCCAGTTATTTGAAGAAATGGCGGAAATTTGGTCTGACATTTCGTGATCTGCTAAAAGATCGACCCTGCATCATCATTACGGATGATCACGATGTCTATGCCCGCGATCTCTGGGGTGATGGAGGAAGACGCATGACCGGAGACCGTACTACAGGAGGTTATTTGCATCCGACCTGGGTCAACGCTGTAGAGCGCGTGCAAATGTGGCATCTGCCCGATCCGGTACAACCCGGTCCTTGGGGAAACGCTGGTATCTATGGTTACTTTACATCCCTCGAATATGGAGGGGTCCGCTTCGCCATACTCGAAGACCGGAAGTTCAAATCTCCACCAACGGACATTTTACTGAAGGCGATAGACGACCCTCGCAGCAGTGAAAAGAACACTACACTCGAAGTGATCATGGACCCCACTTTCGACACTAGAACCCTGGATGCTCAAGGCCTAAACCTTTTGGGAGTTGCACAGGAAACATTTGCAAAAACATGGGCTGATGCGACCAGAAAAACGGGTCAACTGGCTGCCATATTGCATCAATCACCCTTTGTGAATGTGGGAAATTATCAACGCACGTTCGGAGACATGGATTCCAATGGCTGGCCTCCCACTCCTCGCCGTAATGCTCTAAGAGCCCTGGCCCCTTCAAAGGCCATCCTAATATCCGGAGACCTTCACTACGGGGCCATTTTACAACATGGAGTAGATGAATGGAGCGACAATCTATGGGCCTATTCGCTCCCACCATTTGGTTCTAGCCAAGGGCGCATATGGGACCCTGTCGAAGCACCGCAGGGAGGAGCTGTGCCAGGCATGCCAGGGTCGGGCAACCATTATGATCGATTCGGTAACAAACTGACCGTTACCGCCAAAGCCGACGGCGATGTTGGCTACGGAATGATTCTTTTCGACAAGGACAATCACGACATCACTCTGCAATTTCATCCGATGGACCCGACTACCCGTGATCCCTTATCCAGGGAAGTTCCCGGTTGGCCAAAACGCATTGAGATACCTCGCTAGCGCTAACTAACAAGTTATCAGGAATTCGCATTCGATCCTACCCGGTTTCTACGGGATTGGCCGAGTCGTCCCTTTCCATGCTAGATCATGTCCGCGAAAACAGCCACGCCACCTCCCGCATTCGCAACTTTGTTATCGGTGGAGTCGCTTCGATTTTACGGTACTTTTAAAATCAGAAGGCATTTGCCCAACTGACAAACGTTTCCTTTTCGAAGTCGTTTTTCTGTTCTTGTTCAAATCAGAACATTTGGATTTCATATCCACCAACCCAACCAACTGTTCGCCCTATGTCGTATACACTCCCGATAAAGACACTCACATTATCGCTTCTGCTTACCGTTCCTTCTTTCGGAGCGGGCAAACCCTCTTGGCAAACGTTCGGACTGTTCATCGATTCAGTACTCACAGTAGAGGAAGCCAATCGCATTCAAACAGCCGTCGTCGCCCATGATGCCAAACAGATTAAAGCGGCATACGGACTCACTCCAGAGAAGGGTTTTCTTTTAATAGAACATGACCATCACAACATCCGGTTTCAGGATATCGCGGCAGCTATTCACAAACTGGGCGATTACAAAATTACCGTGCCCATGTTGATTCCCGACTACCACAGAGCCCAGGGAACTCTGATAGGGAAACAGCTTCACTCAATACTGAACAATCCAGACTTGCCCTACCGAATCGAACGGATCGACTCGGTCCACGGCCTTTTTCATATCGTTCTTCCGCCAGGCCCACCTCAACCCAAAGGATTTAACTTTGGTGACCTGGCCCATCCCATATCCGACCCCGTTAATTACGGCGGAATCGGATTACCAATGAGCTTTCCCGGATCAAATGAAACCGGTGGCATGAGTAAAGATCCTAAGTTAAAGGCCATCCAGTTCCGAAAAGCAGGAAAAAAAGAAAAGCCTTTCGATCCTGAAATCCTAGCCGCTCATCGCGCCCTATTTCCCAATTCATAAGTTTTATAGTAACACTTCCACAAACGATCAACCCGCGGCTCTAAACCATAGAATTTCCACCCTAGAACAGATACAACTCAATTATGGCCGCGCGACCTTTGTGGTAGGTAGAGTTAACGCAGATGACCATAAACACGAATCAAACGAGAAACTCATCATGACTGATGAGCCTGTTCAGTATATCGAATAAGAGTCTACGAAGCCGGAATGCGTTATCAGATATTCGCATCGGATTTTGCCCGTTTTCAGCGGGATTGGCACGCCCTTCGCTTTTCCATGAGAGATCATGTCCGAGAAAACCGCTACACCACCGTCCGCCTTTGCAGCTTTGGGGTTCGGCGGAGTCGCTTCGATTTTGTGGCGCTATTTTAAGGAAAAGGCGGTTGAGCAACTAAAGAGCGTCTGGTTTATCATCGCCTACCTGGTCGTTTTCCAGGCGTTATTCCTCCAACTGCCGATCGTCTACGGAGTCACCATTGCTCTCGGGATCGCGATAGTAGTAGTCGGTCTGACCTTTTTTATGGAGGGCTTACGGCTGGGCCTGATGCCGTTTGGAGAAACGATCGGTGCGATTCTCCCGCGGAATTCTAAACTGCCTCTCATCATGGCCTTTTCGTTCCTCCTCGGGGTAGGCGCGACCTTTGCTGAGCCGGCCATCTCGGTTCTGAAAAAGGCTGGCAGCGGTGTGGCTCCCGATGCAGCTCCTTTACTCTTCAGCTTACTAAACGAATTTTCCGGCCAGCTGGTGGCCTCGGTCGGAGTCGGAGTCGGCGTAGCGGTGATGCTCGGAATCCTGCGGTTCTTCTATGGTTGGTCGCTCAAACTATTTATCATTCCACTAGTATCCGTTTTGGTAGGAACGACCTTATTTGCCTACTTCGATCCGATTCTGAATCCGATTATTGGACTGGCCTGGGATTGTGGCGCCGTGACGACAGGACCCGTGACGGTGCCTCTGGTGCTGGCTCTGGGGATCGGCGTGTGCCGTATCATAGGCGACGAAAAGGCAGGGGGATCTGGGTTTGGTATTGTGACCTTGGCATCCCTTTTTCCCATTTTGGCGGTGTTGGGACTTTCACTGTTTCACTATTCGGCAAAAGACTACTACGGCGCAGAAAATTACCGAGGAAAGATCGTCACTGAATCGGAGATCTCAGTAGAAAGTACGGCGCTGGGAATCTCCGACCCGTTGATTCAAGAACCGGAGTTACGCTTCACTCAAGAGGAATTCGAGCACTATCGTCAGCAAGGCAGCTTACCAGAGAATCTGGGTAGGTTTGAGACTCGCTACCAAGGAGGCGAAATGAGACTGGAAGATGGGCGTATCGTACATCGCGATGTAGAAATCATTCTCGTGAAGCAAGAAGACGACGGCGCATTGGAAGACTTCATCGAACGGCAGACAGAGCACCCGTGGGATCCGAACCTAGCGATTCCCAAAGAACTGGCCAGTTCATTTATAATGGCGATGCAAGCCATCCTGCCTCTATGTGGATTTTTGTTTTTGACCCTGCTGGTCGTATTGAAAGAACGCCTACGCAAGGGGGATGAAATTGCCATCGGCATCCTATTTGCCGTCGTAGGGATGGGCTTGTTCGGACTGGGACTAACGCTTGGACTGACACCACTCGGGACTCAGCTCGGCAGTAATGTACCGGTCACCTTTGCTTCGATCGTCCCCTGGGGTCTGAACGGGACCGTGCCTTCTCTGTTTGAGAATCCTGTCCTGGGGAAAATTATCACCATGCTCTTTGCGTTCTTTCTGGGCTACGGAGCCACCTTGGCAGAGCCCGCCTTAAATGCACTGGGGCAGACGGTTGAGAATGTTACCGTAGGTGTATTTAAAAAGAAACTACTGATGCAAGTCGTCGCAATCGGAGTTGGCTTGGGTATCGCCACGGGGGTCGCTCAGATGGCATTCGAAAGTCTCAATCTAACGATGCTCCTGATTCCTCCGTATCTGCTACTGCTGTTTCTTACGATCATCTCATCAGACGAATTCGTAAACTTCGCCTGGGACAGCGCGGGAGTTACGACCGGTCCCATCACCGTGCCACTGGTGCTCGCCATGGGGCTCGGCATCGGAGCCAATATACCCGGCGTTCGTGATGGATTCGGCATTCTCGCACTGGCATCCGTCGGCCCCATCATTACGGTCCTAACGGTCGGCCTCATCGTAAGCCGGTCACGCCGGGCTGAAATCAACCCTGTAGAGGCCGATGGCATTTAAAACCCATACCAACTACTCACTCGTGACTGCGATCCTGCCGAGGCAGAGTACGACCAAGGTACTGGAGGAAGTTTTAGCATCCGGGGCAGCACACGCACTGTCCATGAATGCACGCGGAGCAGTTATGCAAGATCGCTGGTATCAAGCTTTCCTACCAGCCATATCACCCGAGCAGGAGATGCTCTATTTTATAGTTCCCAATGTCGAAGTTGACCACCTGATGGAGCAGATTGTTATGGTCGGAAAGCTGAGACTCTACGGGGCCGGATCGATCTTCGCCACACCTTGCGACACTTTAACC
>CALGUT010000727.1 GCA_937920335.1 uncultured Opitutales bacterium | reverse complement strand
GCCTACACCTCTCCGCACTGGCCGCTGCACGCCCATCAGGAAGAAGTGCAAAAGTATGTGGGAAAATACATGAAAGGCTGGGATCAACTGCGCATCGACCGCCTCAAACGCCAACGAGAACTCGGACTCATTGATGACAAGTGGGATCTGAGCGAACGATCCCACTTGGCCTGGGATGATATGGACGATGCCAAGAAAAGAGACATGGATCTGCGCATGGCTTACTACGCCGCCATGATTGATCGTATGGACCAGAACATTGGGAAGCTGGTCGAGCATCTGAAACAGGCCGGCAAATATGAAAACACCTTAATTCTTTTCATGTCCGACAATGGAGCCTGCCAGGAAGGAGGCCGCCTCGGCGGAAAAACCGATCCCTTCGACGTTGAAACCTGGGAAAAGACTTATGGAGCTGGCCCCGGCTACGGAGAAGTCTGGGCCAATGCTTCGAACACTCCCTTCCGCAAGTTCAAACATTTCACTCACGAAGGTGGCATATCGACTCCCTTCATTGCTCACTGGCCCAAGGGTATTAAGCCAAAGAAGGGCTGGTACTCAGACCCTGCATACCTGGTAGACATCGCACCATCTGTCTACGAGCTCGCAGGCGCAGAATATCCCAAGAGCTATGCCGGCAACGCGATCCCACCCTTGACCGGAGTTTCTCTTACGTCTGCCTTCAAAGGAAAATCACTCAAGCGAAACGAGCCGCTCTACTTTGAGCATGAAGACAACGCCGCCATCATGGATGGTGACTGGAAATTGGTCGGTTCCAAGATTTCAGTTCCCGGAGGCCCCGATGAACAACAATGGGAACTGTACAACTTGAAGAACGACCGCTCCGAAACCACTGACCTCGCTCAGAAACGAACCGACTTGCGGGACACGCTCGCCCACCGATGGCTCACCTGGGCTCACCATGTCGGCGTCTACCCAAAACCCGCAAAACGTAGTACCGAATAACATCGATCCTGATCAAATCCTATCTTCGGCAGCAAGCTACCTCCTACAAAACGGTTTCGAAACCAATAAGCCGATTCCTACATTCGATTTTACTCATCATGAAACCTTCGACCACATCCATCACCGCACTGCTAGTCTTGCTGTCACTCACAGCAACCGCTTTCTCCAGCTCACATTCAACTCCCGAAAAAGCAATCCGCTCCATCCTCGATAAACAGGTTGCCGAATGGAACCGAGGCGACATCCCCGCCTTCATGGAGACCTACATAAAAACGGAAGAACTCCGTTTTTCGTCAGGTGGGACCGTTCAACGCGGCTACCAAGAAACTCTCGCACGCTACCTCCGACGCTATCCGACACCGGAAGCGATGGGACACCTGGAGTTCGTCGATTTGGAAATACTCGTGCTCTCAAAAGAATGGGCGCAGGTTCACGGTCGTTATCAACTCAAGCGCACCGGTGAATACGGCGATGCAACCGGACTGTTTACCCTGCTCTTAAAGAACACAAAAGATGGCTGGAAGATCTTGCACGATCATACGTCCGCGGGGGATTGAAACTTCGTTAGTCAAAGAAGCATTAAAACTACTATCGCCGAACAAAGCCGCCCTACAGTTCCTCAAATACATACTCTAGCTGGATCAAATCGATACAACGAACACCATCTTCGAATATCGGTGGATCGTAATCAGCGAAGTAGTTTTCGATAGTTCCAACAATCTGGAAGCCAAGAGATTTATAGAAAGCTAAAGGACCCACACTGGAATTGCCGGTTCCGACGAGGAGTTTAGATGTACCGTTTCCATTCGCGAAGCGGATAAGGTGATTTATCATCTGACGACCATAACCCTTGCGATGATAACCAGGCCGAATGGAAATATTCATCAACTCTATCCCGTCGTCTCGTTCTAGGAGCACAGATGCAGCGACTAAAGCGTCAGCTGTCTTTCCTACGAAAACAAGTCCTTGATTGAGATAACGTCTAATGGCAAATTCCGAAGGATCGCCGGCGAGTAAAAGACCTAGCAGATCTTCATCCGGTTCGGAAACTCTATCTATAACGATAGGCTCTGAACGACAAGTTTCATCCATAGAAAGCCGAAGAACCTATTCCAAATCCGCCGCCATTTTTCGGTAGCGATTCGAGGATGAAATCGTATAATTTCTGGCTGGGGCATTAAACGTATTCTCGCCTACGATCGCCAATGCGTCAGCCATGAGCAGCAACGCTTCCTTATTGGAAGCATCAAGCCGAATAACGTGTTGGGCCAGTTGGGCAGCACCAAGAGCATCGTCAGTCTTCATGGCGGCTTGCGCTTTCTTTAAAAGCATGCCCTTCCCTCCTACCAAGTCGGCCATGCGCTGGGACTGTTTGGTTGGTGATTCCCGGTGTAAGTTCAGTGGGTCGCCATCAAACCAACCAAGATCCTGTGCATAGATATCCCGAACGGTTCCCCACACGCTGCCATAGTAGTCAGCCAAATAATCGAGCTTCGCAAAACGTTCGGGTAATACCACATACTCCACCAATTCGTCTGGAGTCATGTATTTGGAAGCACCTTCGATCGTTTTGTCATAGACCCATTGAATGGCATCCCGGTAGTTCGTCAGCACTTCCGTGGCATTTCCCATCATCGGCGCAGTGTGGCCGCCGACTACATGCAGCGGTTTTTCCTGAACCATTTTGTCCACACTCGCAATCCAGTCACGAGTAGATCGACGAGCCGTACCACGAAGCGGATACACATTCGGCCAGGATTGGTAAAAATTGTCACCTGCAAAAACGATCCGCTCCGCCGGTAACCAAACATACAATTGGTCATCCGTCTCACCTGGGGCTTTAACAAGTTCAATCGTAACTCCGGCTATCTCGAGAACCAATCGATCTTCTGAGAAAGTATGCGTCGGCTCAATTTTCCCAGAAGGTGGACGAGCTGCCGCAGGCGCTTGAGTTCCATCGGGCATCATGGCTGGGGCCAGTGAGCGACTCGGAGGAATCGCGACTCCAACACCTATCTTTTGTTCCGGCTGAAGGTCAAAACCCTGTGTATTGGAGGGCCTTACTCCACCCGTGAATCCAGTCTCATGGTTACGTGCACTTTCAGTTCCAAAGTTGGAACGAGCCCACACTTGAATACCCTTACCTTCCTCATAAAACGCGCGAGCGGCATTCGTATGATCCCCATGATCGTGAGTGTAAATAATAGCTTTGATCGGCTTATTTGTTATCTTCTCAAACTCCTTGCGAACCTGCCGGCCAACCGGCATGACAAGCCCCGGATCAATTATAATGACGCCATCGTCACCTATGATCATAGAATTCGTTGATACCTGATAGCCGATCGCGGTATAAACATTGTCTGCCACTTTAATGATGGATGGCTAAAACATCTTGTTGCGCTCGAGCAAGCGTTGGGTCGCCTCACTCGGCTCGGCAGCGTACGTAAAACTAAATGAGAATAGAGTCAGGGTGATTAAGAGAAAAACCTTCATACTACCATCGATACGGTAATCGTAGCAGGTATAGCAATTCACTTTTCCAGCATTTCAGCCGGAAACCCTTAACCGTCTTTAGAATCAAATTGACCGACCCCCTTTGCTTCGATCCTTTGAGAGAAAGACCACTATGAGTAAACGTCTAGAAGGAAAAACTGCTCTCATCACGGGAGCCGGTTCAGGAATCGGCCGAGCGATAGCAACCGTATTTGCCCGAGAAGGAGTCCGCGTGGCAGTTGCCGACATCAATGCTGATGCTGCCAAAAAAACAGTGGAGAGCCTCCCGAATGAAGGCCTCGTAATCGAGATGGATGTTTCGTCCAAGCAAGCGGTCAAAGCAGGAGTCGACCTCGCCATTCAGGCGTTCGGTCATCTCGACATTCTTGTTAACAATGCGGGAATCGTGTCATTTGCCAGCTTTGAAGCCTGCACGGAAGAAGACTGGGACCGAATCATCAATATCAATCTAAAGGGTACATTTCTCTGCGCGCAGGCGGTGCTTCCTCATATGAAAAGCCGCAGCAGCGGAGTGATTATCAATCTCAGTTCGCTCGCGGGTAAGACGGGCGGTACCGCAGCTAGCCCTGCCTACGCAGCCGCCAAAGCCGGGATCAGCTCTCTGACCCTCAGCCTGGCGCGAACGTTGGCTCCCCACGGAGTTCGCGCAGTAGGAATCTCGCCGGGAATTATTGATACCCCCATGACCGCTTCTCCCGCGCACGATTCAATGAAAGCTAGTATACCCCTCGGGCAGGTCGGACAACCAGAGGATATAGCAAATTGCGCCCTTTTCCTGGCCTCGGATGAAGCACGTCATATTACGGGTGAAATTGTCGATGTGAACGGCGGCCTGTTTATGGACTAATCGCGGGTCCTAACAGGGAATCTAGGTCCGAGCCTTTCACTGTTGCTCAATATCTTTTCGGAGCGCCTCCCTCGATGCTCGGTCGACTAAGGTAAAGAAAAGATCGGTCCCATCTTTGTCCTCAGACAGCTTATGCCCCTTAACTTTGACCAACCTACAATCCAGCTGGTCGATCAAGTCATAGAATTCCCGGTATAGATCACTGTTATTTAGCAGTTTTCCGGCCTTGGAGTGAAAATCATTTTGCTCCAACCGACTTCGCCGTTTTTTCAGCCCCAGAATATTCTGCGAGTCCGTATGAATAATAAGCTTCACGCCTACATCTTTTAACTCACCCAGAATCCACAACAACACCTGTAATTCGAGTCGGGTCGATGTCGTATTCTCAAAGCGCTTCAACCTCACCTGTGTTCGATGGGTATCCAACGAAAGGGTTGGATCCTCCACAAGTAAACAGGCGCCAAAACCAACTCCGCTTTGCGCATTCACACTCCCATCAGTGAACAGGAGTAGATCACCCATCCGATTTCATGGTTCGGATCCAAGCGACCTGAGTTGGGAGCTGAAGAAGTATTTCGTTCACCCCAACAGTTTCCTTCGGGTGCGTCCGGTGTCAATCGACTTGGGTCACACACAGCAGCACCAAGGTTGAGTAATAACATCCTTCTACTCTTCGACATAAACTTGCTCTTTCTCTTCGGCTAACCCCTTACTCAATCCCCCCAACCAGAAGCTGTATTCATCACTCTCAATCTTCTTCCCGCGCCTTCCCATACCTAGGGTGCTCATGATCATCCGAGAAGTGATTCTGCTGGTACTCGTCGAGGCCCGGTAGCACCGTCCCGCGATCCCACGTTTCTGCTTCCAAAGAATCGTCCACTTGCTCCTGTATACGATCCAACCGCCACGTCACTTCGTGCTGCACTGCTTCCTGATCGACTTTGAGAAATATGCCATCATCAACCACCTTCTCTCCACCAACGTAGACGCTTTCCAAGTTCGCGACACTACAGGTTAGTACAACGTGTTCTATCGGATTGATAACCGGGCTCGTTTCCATTGAGCGGGGATCCACGATAATGAAGTCCGCCCACTTTCCGACCTCCAGACTACCGACTTGATCTTCAATACCTAAAGTTCGGGCCGTTCCGATCGTATGCATACGAAGTACGTCGAGGGGCATCATCACGTCTGCATTTTGGTACTTCATACGAATCGCATACATTCCCATTCGCATGTTTTCAAAAGGATCAGAAATATCGGCACTCGCCTGACCATCGATTCCCATCCCTACTTCGATTCCGAATTCTTGGTAATGCGGAATATCGGGCAACCCGGACGCCAACCGTCCGTTTGAAAGCGGATTCCAGATCATGGTCGTTTTTGATTCGCCCGTCCGTTGAAGGATCTCGTCCGTCACATTGATAAAGTGCGCAAAATTGAGATTCGGACCCATCATTTCCAGATCATCATAGACCGGGAATAATCCTCGTTGAATGGCGACATAAGTCGGATCGGGTTCCTCCAGATAATGAACCTGCATAGGAAGATCAAACTCCCTGGCCAAGGTAAATTCCATGGTTGCTCGCTCTCGTCCGTTTAACAGCCCAAGACCTGCCATCCACACTGCCGGTACTCGTGGATGAGAAGCATCCATCCCTTCATCCTCAATGATGCTCAAATACTCTTTCAAATAAGTCCGATTCTCGTCCAACGACTTTCCCATGTCCGAGCCGAACCCAAAAATAATACGAGCTCCGGAATCCAAACTTCCTCGATAAAGATCTACATAGTCATCAACAGTCTCACTGTTATTGAGCGTCCAATCATAAATAGTTGTAATACCATGCCCCAAGTAGTCCATCGCACCGTGTTTGGAAAACCAATACAAATCACTCGGATCGTAAAAAGGTCCGTAGCTCATATGGTAGCAATAGATCCAACCAAGCAATGTATGATGCACGCCAAGCCCACGAAAGGGACTCTGATACAAGTGACTGTGCCCCGATAGAAACCCCGGCATGATAATTTTTCCGGAACCATCGATTCTCATGACCTCCGGGCCTAACTCCATGGACGGCTCTCCCATACCGACCGCCTGAACCTTTCCTTCGTCGTCCACCAACAGGTAGCCCGAAGCAATATACTCACCACTGCCGTCCACCGGTATGATAGTGGCGTTCTCCACGATCAACGGCGGTGATGCCTTTGAGGATGTGAAACCTACAACAAGGAGCGAGAGAAGAACAAAAAATGACCCATTTGGTAGCTTAAACAGAAAATCCATAGCCAGAACCGAGCATGTTGTATGCCGTGGCTTTAACTAAAGACCCTATAGGAAATTATCCCTGGAATTCACAATACTTGGGACCTCGTAATGAGCTTCTTTGAATTCGAGCATCTGCTTAATTTCCAGCATTTCGGAAAAACCACTAAATAGTGGCGAACGATGAAATCGACGGCTGGCTTTCCAGGCATAGCCAAACAAGTCCCCGTCATACCAAAATAGGTGAACCTTCAGTGGTTGAAGATAGTGGCCATCAATCTTCTCAAACTCCAGAAACCCTTCCATTGTCTTCTTGAGTTCGAAACCTGCCTCTACCATTTTTCCAGCAACCGAATCCTGATCCTCCAAGGTGCTAGCGCCCAATTCGTGCAATCGCCCCGCTTGAAACTTGGACAACAGAAACCAGCCCAGGACCACGAACCCGAGCATCAGGATGGGAATCGCACCACTCTCCTGTGTGAGAAACCACGGAAATCCACAGATACTGGATAGAGTAAAATACTGCACAACGTCCCAGCTATCTCCCCACTCCCAAGGATGCCGTCGAAAACGGATCGCTGTGAGTTTGAGGCGATTTTCCATGGGGATGAAGCTAGGTGATGATTTTTCCTTTTAAAGCGTTTTTTGAACCAATTTCCCGTATTGGTGGATTCTCTCTAATCTGAAGTTACTTGTAACGCTGCTAATCTGTTTTCCCCCTTGTATCCCCACTCACCCATCGCTTTCTTCCAATAGACCCTGAATCTTCAAACCATGAAACCCACATTCTTCCTCGGACCCCTGTTACTATCCCTCTTGCTCACCGCCTGCGGAGGCACCGATTCGTCGTCAGAAAACGAAACTACGCGCAGACCCAATATCATACTGATCATGGCTGATGATCTCGGAATAGAGACTTTGGGCACCTATGGCAGTGCTTCCTACCAAACACCGGTCCTGGATAGACTGGCCGAAACGGGCGTGAAGTTTGACAACGCCCATGCGCTCCCACTTTGCACACCGACTCGGGTCTCTCTCATGACGGGCAAATACAATTGGCGCAACTGGCACTCCTTCGGGATTCTAGCACCCGAAGAAAAGACTTTTGGACATTGGATGACTGAAGCCGGCTACCGCACCTGTATTTCTGGTAAGTGGCAGCTTCAAAGTTATAACCCTCCAGAATTCATGCCCGAATACCGCGGTCTTGGCCAACGGGTAGAGGATGCTGGATTCGACGAATACTTTCTCTGGCACGATGCCCACACAGAAGACAAAGGCGATCGCTACCCGGACCCCACTATTAACGACAACGGCACTTACCTTAAAAACACCGAAGGAAAGTATGGGCCCGATCTCTACACGGACTACATCACAGATTTTATCGAGCGAAACAAAGACGAGCCGTTTTTCGTGTATTATCCGATGGCACTAACCCACGGTCCATTCCAACCTACACCTGCCAGTCCTGAATGGCCGGAACGGCGTCATGACCAAGACGGACGTTACTTCCACGACATGGTTGAGTATATGGATAAACTGGTCGGCCGCATTGAAGCTAAGGTCGATGAGCTTGGATTAGCTGAAGATACCATGATCATTTTTTACTCCGATAACGGTTCTCCGGGGCACGCCCTTTCAAAGATGAAAGATGGAACCACCGTCAAAGGAGGCAAAGGAGAAAACAATCTTCGTGGAACTCACGTGCCCCTTATCGTTTCCTGGCCCGGAACAACCGCGTCAGGTCACGTCGTAGACGATCTGGTCGATTGTAATGACCTACTACCCACGATCTTTGAAGCTGGAAAAGTCCCCCTCCCCAAAGGAGAGATCTTTGATGGCGAATCCGTATTCCCGCAGATCCAGGGACAGGAAGGATCACACCGCGATTGGCTTTTCTTTCATCACGACCCCCTTCCTGGCACTGGCAAAGAAGGCCGAGACCTTCAACGTTGGGCCATCGATAAACGTTGGAAGCTATCAGAACAATCAGGAAATCTCTATGATCTGATGGCCGACCCAGAGGAGATAAATCCGATTGATATTTCAAAGGCTGGCCCGGAAGCAAAAGCGGCTAAAGAAAAGCTGCAGAAAGTCATCGATAGCATGGGCCTGGATTACGAACCGTGGATTGCACCTGGAAGTTAGCTTATAGGTATGCTCCGGGAAGTTAGGTCACCGAGTGAGCCAACTTTCGTAACCCAAGTGTTTCCTTTGTTTTACACTGCTGAAACTCTGTAACATTTTTGCAAACTAATCACTTCAACGATTTGGAGTGGAAGCGTCAGGAATGTCTTTATAGGATGGTAGGAGGCCGCTCAATATCATACTATTTTTTTCTGATAATGATACACGCTTCTGTAACACTGTTAGCCTCCTTTTTCCCTAGGCTAATTGTTAATAAGATCACAAAAGTAACACGTTTTTCCAAGCTGTAACTAGGTAAATAACCGATCTTAAATTATAATAAATGAGGGG
>CALGUT010000726.1 GCA_937920335.1 uncultured Opitutales bacterium | reverse complement strand
CCACCTGGATACTGTTGTTGCAGTTCGCGCTGATGATGAACCTAAGACTGAGCGTGGGCCGATTGACTTAGGATTTGTCTCGCCGGGAAATTATAGTGATCACGTATTCACGATACTAACTGAGAGTAGTAGTGATTCAAAAACGGTAGGTGCCTATTCGGTGCGATTATCGGGAATGAATGCAGATGAGTTTATGGCTCTCGTTGATCCAGGTACCCCGTCGGATGGCAAAGCTGCGATCAGTTTCCAGCTGCGGTTTGAGCCGGTTTCTGGAGGCATAAAATCGGCAGTTGCCCATTTCTATGACAAAGAGCTTGATGAGAACTTGTTTGATATCCCTTTGGTCGGGAATGCGCTGTCGTTCGAAGAAGACAGTGACGGAGACGGGCTCAATGATACGACCGAATGGGAATTGAGAGAACTAGGTTTTGAATGGAACAGGCCGCAATTTGACCGAGTTGAGCTATTTCTAAATAGCGCAGCAAAAGTGGAATTACTAACGGAAAGTAGACTTCGAGCAGAACGAATTACCGGACAGAATGAAGTTACAGCGGATCCGGGGAAGTTCGGACTCTTTACTCTATCTCAGCTTGAATTGGAACGTCTCTCTGGTCAGTTAGATGTTGTGAATAATCCTGACTCCTTTTCGCTCATTCAGTTAGATCAGGTCCCGGTGTTAAAGTTAGATCAGATCCAGTTATTGAAACTTGAGGCTCCGATTATTGCTCGTGATCCTGGTACTGGGTATTTCACGTTAATCATGGTTTGGAAGCAGTCGTCAAATCTACAGCATTTCACTGATTTACCGGCAAGTATGGAAAATATATCCGTGAACCAAAACGGCGATATCGAATTCAAGTTTGCCAGCGACGAAGTTTTTTTCCGGCTTGAATCGTATTAAGGTGGCTGATCAAAAAAAGGAGACTGGTGAGGAAACTAGTTCCGGAAAGTAGCTTTCATGAGGTTCTCATTTGTTATGGGTATGATGGTTCTGATCCTGATTTTTTTAGGGCTAAAATCCAAATCGTGGATTTTCGGCTATTGGATTTTTCACCGAGTTAACTGTCATATTGTCCGTTCACGAGCCAGTTTCAGAGGTTCTCCTTTTCAAAAATAAATGAAGTGGAATTGGACTCTGAAGTGGCGGAATTCTGGGGAAATGTGACATTTCGGTTAACTCGCAAGATTCTTTAAGAGTATCCCTTAGGTACCTCTTCGGGTAAAACCTTATTGTGGGGTTTTTAAGGCTATAGGCTCGCAGAAATGTGAGTAACGAAGTGGAATTGGATCACTTTAAAGAAAATGAATATGGGCCCTCTCCAACCAAAACTCTCTAGAAGAAAAATTGCCTCACTCGTCATGGGCTTGTTCTTCGCAACCTTCACCTTGTTGAGTTCTCTCAACGGCCATACGGTTTCGCCAGATATATACCCGAATGTCGCAAATGCGTCAGTCTTGGAGGTGGTTGAAAATGTTGGCGTCGTCCGTGCTTCTACTGAACCATCCACCTACGCATTGATAGCAGGGGGCCTTCTCCTGAGCGTATTTATCTTTAAACGGAAGCTCGGTGAGAAGCCGGAAGCTGATTCTGGCAATTCCTAGCTACCTATTTATTTGGGATTTTTTTAGAAAAGTTAAGTAAAGAATATTAACACTCCTTTTGATAATCACATGGAAAAAAATATTACCCTTACCCTCGCGCTCGTTTTATCCTTTGTGGGCTTTGTTTCATCTTATGGTCAGATTGTTACATACAATTTCTCCGGTACGGCGGATGACTTTAACAGTCTCGGCAGTTCAGGGGCTGAAGTGTCTGGGACATTTGAAGTCTTCAGCAACCAAGTGCGTGTCTCTATTACAAATGAGTCTCCGCTTGTGGCTGGGAATGGAGCGAATCAGAATGCGATCACTGGATTCGGTTTTGTTGATCCATACGCTCCGAACGATTTTTGGTCTGAGAATATAGTTTTTGGAACAAACCCGAACAACAACGATTGGACCTGGGCCGACAGTAGTAACATTTACACGGGGAATTTGCAAGTTGTCGCGGGAAATAGTGATAACGGAATAAATAATGGTATCATGATCGGTGAAACTGGAACGTTTGTTATAGACTACTCTGGAACTGATAGCTTGGCAGCTTTGATTTCGGCATTCGAATCGAATACGGTTCCCGTTGATGGCATTGATGGATCTTCGGGGAATTTTGAAAAATTTTGACCTTTCTTTCAGAGTTCAAAATACTGCTAACTCAAGTGGATCAGATAAATTCGCACTTGAAGTAAACGTTATTCCTGAACCGTCCACTTATGCTCTTATTTTTGGAGGTTTTGCATTGGGAGTCGTTCTTCTAAAGCGGAGAATGGGGAGCAGAGCAGCGAAGGATGCGTGAGTTGAATAGCTAATAAATTTTTAAAGCAGCCTGATCGAAACGACTAGGCTGCTTTTTTGTATCTAAAAGTAAGCCGCTTGAGCAAATGAGATGGGATTTTATCGTATTCCTTCGACCTTGGAGAGTGTGATATCGGTCGGTGCCGTTTCCAAATTCAACTTTCGCTTACGTTGGTCTAACTATGGGTCTTGTGTAGGTGTGTATGCGAAGGGTGAAAATGTAAGGGGACCTGTTAGTAAATCAGTCAAGGCACGCGCTAAGCGGTCGGGTACCTCGGTGGCGGCGGCGATTGTGATCGGCCATATCGCAGCCTACCTGGGAGAGAATTCAGAGGCTACGCCAAGTGAGGTGAGGGACTGGATCTTATCGAGGTGCGTGAAAGGTAAGGTTAAGAACCTGAACAAGTCTTACCGGGAAGGGGCACT
>CALGUT010000725.1 GCA_937920335.1 uncultured Opitutales bacterium | reverse complement strand
CAATCAGCTGCTGGTCAATACCATCCTTAGCTACTCCCAACATAATTTATACAAAGCCTTTTCCGGACACGAAGCAGTCGATATGGTAATGAAAGAAACCTTCGATTGTATACTCATGGATATTGGTATGCCACAAATGAGCGGTCTCGAAGCTACACGTCGGATAAGAGAATTCGAGGGCGCATCCAGCGCAATCCGGACTCCGATCATTGCGTTAACGGCTCACACACTGGCAGAAGACGAACGCGATTGCCGGGCCGCTGGGATGGATGGGTTCATCCCCAAACCATTCGATCGAGTAGAATTACAAAATACAGTCCTTGAATTTTGTCGAAAAAAAAGGCGCTCGGGAAAAGTCAGTTAACTTTACGAAGCACAAGTTCTTTCACTTCCATTCCGGCTGCTCCGGAGATTTTTGTTAGTCGAATAGTCGCGTTTGCTTTTCCTGCCTCAAGATTGAGTTTTCCAAGCGGTAAACGCTTCCAGTCTTTGTTCTGATATTTGGCGGCTTCTCCATCCAAAAGAAACGGTTGGGGATTCGGTAACGGATCAAATGCCTCGATGATCTCTATGGGAAGTCTTTGGCCTTGAAGTTCGAAATAAGCCTCAGCGCCCAAATCGCTTTCCGGAATACAGTAAAGAAGATCTACTTCATAAATACCATCATTTCGAATATCCAGCTTCCACTCGGGATAGGCCTCCTTACTCGTCCAACGACTGATCCAATGCCCCGTAAAACCGGCCGAGTAATTATAGTCGATCCCCTTTCCTTTCAAACGAGGCAAGTCTGCATCGTGCCCTTTCAACACCGTGATATCTGAACCTTCAAATCCGATTGGAATAGCGGCAGGAATACCGATCGATGGCATCTCTGCCAATGTGGTTTCGAAGTGGGAACGCAAACCAGCTAACACTTCCGGATACTGATTCGCTAAATCGTTGAACTGCCTTATATCGGCGACTACATCATAAAGCTCCCATTTCCCTCGTTGCTGAACAGCCGTCCAGTTTCCACGATGAACCGTTCCGATTGTTCGTATCCTCTCCGCAGAGCCGACCGAGAAAGAAACTAAAGATCGGTCAGGCCAATCGGATGCCTCGTTATTCGCAAGTGAAGCGAAACTTCGACCATCAAGGGCGAGACTTTCTGTTCCTGCCAAATCACACCACTCTGCCAAGGTCGGAAGAATATCCACATGCGCCAACGGTTCACTGATGGTTTTTACATCCAATTTCCCCGGCCATCGAACAAAACAAGGAACCCGAATTCCGCCTTCATATAAGCTACTTTTTTTACCTCGAAGTCCCGCATTGTAGCGCCAGGTATTCGGACCATTATCTGTCATGAATATGACAATCGTATTTTCAGCCTGCCCCTTCTTTTCGAGAAGCTGCAGCATTCTTGCGATCTGTTGATCAATCACATCAATCATTCCAAAAATGACTGATTCCCAACGCCCCACCTGTTTATTGTAGTAGGGTTTCCAATACTTCTCATCGACCAGACCTGGCGTATGCGGAGCATTGAAAGGCACGTAGCAAAAAAACGGTTTGTCGTCCTCAATTTGCTCATCCATCCAGTCAAGCGCGGCCTCCGCTAAAATCTCTGTGATATACCCTTCGTGCTTTTTATCCGTACCGTTATGAGATAGAACCGGATTGTAGTAATGCTGAGTCACACCGCCCAGAAACCCGAGAAATTCGTCAAAGCCCTGACCATTGGGTGTCTCGGGATAAACCGCCCCATTATGCCATTTCCCAAAACAGCCGGTCGTGTAACCGTTCTGCTTCATCAGCTCAGCGAGTGTTACCTCATCGGGATTCACCACTTCCTGCCTTCGAGTAACACCATAGGCTCCCGTTCGCAGGTGAAATCGGCCTGTCATCAAACTCGCCCGGGTAGGAGCACATACCGGACTGACATAGAAGCGGTTCAACCTCAAGCCACTCGCTCCCAATTCATCCATAGTCGGCGTCTTCAGGTGCGGATTTCCATGAGATGAGAGGTCGCCATACCCTTGATCATCCGTCAGGATGAGCAAAACGTTTGGACGTTCTGATTGGGCCGACAAGGCTGGAGCCTCTGCCAACAAGATTGCGATCGTAAGGGAGAAACAAACAGAAGAAACGACAGGTAAAGATTTCATAGGGTGTATTTCGAATTAAACCTACTATGAGACCATCGAGCAATCCAGAATGACTAAGAGTTAATCCCAATTGACGGACGCCAATCGCAATCTAGTATCAAGCCACTTATGAAAACCCGAGCACTCATCCTATCCGCTTTCACAGTTGCCCTCTCTTTGCATTCGACGAATGCAGCCCACCACGCAGTTACCGTCCAAAATGATGAGCTATCAGTGACCTTGTTGAAAAAAGGTGCGGAGCTTCACAGCATTAAGCACTTACCAACAGGAATAGAATACCTATGGCAGGGAGATCCCGAATACTGGGAGGCACGATCTCCAAATATGTTTCCAGTGAATGTCCGGTTCAAAGACAACCGGTTTACCTACCAAGGCGAAGACTATGAAATGCCACGGATGGGACTGGCAGTGATCGCCGATTTCGAGACGGTAGACAAAACAGGTGAGAAAACGAAAGCGGGGAAAATTGTCCAGGTGTTAAACTCATCGGATGAAACCCTTAAATACTACCCGTTTCCTTTTCAGCTCAAGATCACGAGCCAGGTTAAAGGATTGAAAGTTCTGCAAAAATACAAGGTTACCAATACCGGAGACAAATCCTTGTATTTTGCCCTTGGCGGACACCCAGGTTTCAATACTCCTTTGACAAAAAAACGGGATCGCAATGACT
>CALGUT010000724.1 GCA_937920335.1 uncultured Opitutales bacterium | reverse complement strand
AAGCCAACTCGCGTTCCTCATCACTCTGATAATACACAACACTCCGGTACTGGGTGCCTTTATCAGCACCTTGCTGGTTCAAGGTAGTTGGGTTATGAGTTGAAAAGTGAATCCGCAGCAAATCTGCATACCCAATCTGGCTCGGATCGTATTCGACCTGCACCACTTCAGCATGACCAGTCGACCCCGTACACACCGCCTGATAAGAGGGATCTGCGACCTGCCCACCGGCATAGCCGCTGGTCACACTAACCACTCCGCGAAGTTCCTGAAACACTGCTTCGGTGCACCAGAAACATCCCCCACCAAAGGTCGCCAATCGAGTACCTTCGGCCTGCGAAACATCCGGACTCACCTTCGTCATAGAAACCGCATTAATACAGTAGCGCAATCCACTGGGCTCAGGCCCATCGGGGAATACATGCCCCTGATGAGCGCCACAGGTATTGCAGGTAACTTCCACCCGCGACATGCCGTGCGAGCGATCTTCGTGATAGGCAATCGCGTTCTCCTTAGCCGGCTGATTAAAGGAAGGCCAACCAGTCCCGCTGTCGAATTTACCAGACGAATCAAATAGCAACGTATCACAGCACACACAGGCATAGTTACCGGGCTCGAACAACTCGCACATCTCAGAGCTAAAAGCCCTCTCAGTTCCTTTCAAACGAGTGATCTGATACTGCTCAGCTGTCAGTTGTTTCCGCCATGCTTCGTCGGTTTTAGTGACTGTCCGGTCGGGCTTTGGGTTACCTTCGCGAGCGAAGTTCAATACGTCTTTCCACTTTAACATAATAGGCTTTTAAACACCTATGTAGTGCTACGGAACTTTTCCTTACAAAACCCGAAACGAACCGCTTACTTAGCCTCCCAGAACGCTACCCTTGAGCGAATGCTCAATGTCGGACTATTCGCAACGGCAACGCCGACAAACCCCGAAATATAAGACTGGATTTTCGTTCAGGCACCGGACCGTCGATCACGATGGACTTTGCGTTGGTAACCAAGGCTCCCAACGCGATCTCCATTTCGAGCTTCGCCAATGGTGCTCCCACGCAATGATGCAGACCCGCCCCAAATGCCATGTGATGACGACTATCACGGGTCAAATCAAGTGTCTCAGTATCGCCCTTAAAGGCGGTTTCGTCGTGGTTCGCCGATCCCATCAATAGCCCTACCTTCTGACCTTTTTGTAACGAGTACCCGCTTACTTCGCAGTCCTCGAGAATCCAGCGTTCAAACATCTGGAGGGGAGTATCAAATCGCAGGAGTTCATCGATAGCGGAAGGAATACGTTCAGGATTCTGAACAAGCCACTCGTATTGATCCGGGCTATTTGCCAACGCAAGCAGTCCATTCCCAAGCGCCTGCACCGTGGCTTCGTGGCCGGCGTTAAGCGTTAGGATCGCCGTCGCGATAATTTCGTCCTCAGTCAGCGTTTCTCCATTCTCTTCCACCTCTAGCATAGACGAGATTAAGTCCGTTCCAGCCGTTTGACGCCGCCTCTCAATTTCCTCACGAAGAAAATACACGAACTCGACAGTTGCCTGTTCTGCTTTAGCTCGATCCGCAACGGAAGCGTTATTGTCATAGGGAATCACCGTAGCTGAGCTCCAATCAATCAATCGTTGGTGATGTTGCGGTTCAATGCCCATCAAGTCGGCAATTAGACTGACTGGAATCGGAGAGGCAAAGCTCTCGATCGCATCAAACGGTTCCCCGTCCACCAACTCATTGACAAGTGACTGGGCGAGCACGGTAAGACTCGGACGAAAGGATGCCGATGAACGCCTCGTAAATGCCTGCGATACCAAGCTGCGCAAGCGCGTATGCTGAGGAGGTTCAAAATCGATAAATGATTCCCTAACATACTTTACCCACATCGGTGCATCACTCGGGAATAAGCGCTTCACGATCCCTGTATCCACCTCTTCCGCTGACAAGCGATGGCGGAAGTCACGTCCAAACCGTTGTCGATCTTTCATGATCGACTTCACATCTTCATACTTGGTGAAAAACGTTAGTCGCCAATCTTCGTCCCGAAAGACCGGAGACTCTTTACGCAATCGCGCCAAGGTCGGGTAAGGATTTTCTATATACTCTTTTGAATACGGGTTAAATGTAACTGAATCGCCCATTGGTACCACGGTCGATGAACGGCTGCGACTTGTCGAGTTTCATTCTTCGCGGTCAATTGCAACACACGTACCTTATATGCGGATACATAAACGGATATCAAACAAACAGAGTAGCCTAAAGCAGAACCATGACCAGTATACCCAACGGCAGAATCAGACATAAATTACCCATGTTCGACGCCACCAGTGAATCCAATACCTCTTGAGTATCTCGTACCCCTTTCAAGTTATCTTCTCGGTGATGCTTTCTATAAACTTCGAAGAAACCGCTCATTTCAGGAATGGAGCTCACAAAACCGAGGATCCACCCGATAATCCAAGAAGCGATTCCCAAAGTCAGGATCAGCTCCTCTGCCACACTCCCCAATTTCCAACCGCACACCACAATGATCAACAATCCGAAGAACAGCTTCAAAAAACCACTCAGGCCACCACCGGTCACCGAGCTTCCATCAGAGGTATCTCTGGAAAATCCGTTCCAACGTCTGTCCAGAATCTTGTAGAAGACAAAAAACGCAACCAGACCACCTGCCAAATAAACAGACCCCTGCACATTTACGGCAAAAAGAAACAATGGCAGCGCAACGGAGATTCCCCCAAACAGCAACTCGTCTCGAAATGGGCGTTTCTTTAAATCTTTAAATTGCCCCCAGAAAAGCACGGCGGCCATGAACAAAATCCAGTTTATGATATTCGAGGAGGCGATATTCCAGAAACCGGCATCAAAGACTCCCGCTGCAGCACTCGCTACAATAATCACCAGTTCAGGCATACTCGTTGCATACCCCAACATCTGGCCGCGAGCCTTTGCACTCAGCTTTAGGTATTTGGCGACCGAACCAATACCTGGAACGACCAAAAACCGGACCGATGCGACGATCGCCGCTCCCAGCACCGAAAGTATTACAAGTTTGGAAACTAACATCAAATCGGACTTGCTCCCTGAAACAGAGGAACCATCGGCGTGCTTTCACACGCGGCACAAAAACGAATTCGCCGATTCATTTACGACCAGCTCGGATGTTCCGGCAAGCAAGCCTGGAACTCGTCATTTAACTGATCTTCGTAAATCCCGGCATATTCGCCTGCAAAAAACTTATCGAGCGCCTCCCCGTGTAACCGTTCCCAGGAGGCCTCCTCCTTACCGGGATTGATGGGAAAGAATAATGCGCCATTTGCTTTCGCAGCCTTCTGGTCACCGGGGGCATCTCCGATCATCAATATGTTTTCCGGTGAGTATCTTCCTTTCGCAGCCATTTCGAGGTGCTGTGTTTTCGTTCCCATTTCCTGACCAGCGATGATTTTAACGAACCCATCGATGCCATGTTCACTCCATTCGCGCTCCAAAGCATCACAGGGAGTCTGGCTAATACACATCGCATCCGCCTTTTCGTTTATCTTTTCCAAGGTTTCACGAACCAGTGGAAACGGAGGAACGCCATGCACGATATCAGCAACCTGCGCGTTAACCGCATCCGACCATACCTTGACCGGCGCGAGGCCTTCATTGCCTCCAGCCACTTCAGCATTAAGCGTGGCGTTACCGAGTTTAGATTCCCGGGCGATCCACTCATTCAAAGCAGACAGGTCCGGCATCTGGATTCCACGGGCTTGCACCTGTGAACGAGCGCTCAAGAGCTCGATTGCACGGACTAGGGCCGGAAATCGATTTGCGCCACGCGACTTCGAGTAAAGGTTTACGAACGTCCAGGCTTCTCGGGCAAACTTACTACCCGCCTGCAAGTTCCAATGCTTGATAAACATAGGAGCAAAACACTCCTGATGTTTAATCTCCATACTGTCAAAAATACAGCCATCAGAATCGATTCCGACAAAGAATTCTTTCGAAGGGCTAAAATCACGTAGTACTTGTGCTGGATCACTCATAAGATTGGGTATCGAAATTTGGTTCACTGTTTCCCAACGTCAATTCTGAACCGGCGGGCTTAACGCAAAATAGCGATTGGTGCATGGACCCGCTACTTTAGCATATCGATTATACTGC
>CALGUT010000723.1 GCA_937920335.1 uncultured Opitutales bacterium | reverse complement strand
TGGATGGTGGTTGGCTTGAGGCCGAGATCATGGCCAAGGCCGGAGCGACACAGGTCGTTGTCATGTCACAAGCGCACGAAGAAACCATCCGCTGTGTTGTTAAAGCTGGCAAAGACCTCGGCATTGAGGTGATGGGAGATAATCTGGCGAGCGAGAATATGGTCGATGGTGCAAAGCGACTGGCCGACCTGGGGTGTGATTATGTCATTCACCATATCGGTTTTGACGAACGCCGTGGCATCGCTGCCCGTGGTGAACGGATGCCTAATCCTCTTGATGAACTCCGCGAAATTGTAAATGCCGTGCATGTTCCGGTTCAAGCCGTGGGTGGATTAACGATCGAACAAGCAATCGCCACCCCGGAGTATGGTGCTCCACTGGTGGTATTAGGGGCTCCCCTCACCATAGACGCCGACTCTTTCAAGACGGCAAGTGGTAACATCGAAGATTCTCTCAGACTCATTTGTGAAAAGGTTCACGGGTTTGGAGATGTACCCGTCAATTAAATGCTTCTCATTTCCAATCTCTCACTTATCTATTATCCGCTATGCCCTACCCTGCCGTCGTAAATTACGAGAATGTACCTGGAGCCGTTGAGCTCCGCGAGATCGACAAACCAACCATTGGCGATGAAGACGTTTTACTTCAGGTAAAAGCCGTCAGCGTCTGCGGGAGCGACCTGCACCAATGGCACGCCATGCACAGCTGGCCTGTAAATTACCCGGTTGTACTGGGTCATGAGTTCGGTGGACTTATCGCCGAGACGGGTAGCCGTGTTAAGGGCTGGAAAGAAGGCGACAAGGTGGTCAGCGAAACCGCTGCCATCATCGATCCTAATAACCCGATGTCCCGTAAAGGCCTCTACAACCTTGATCCCACTCGCAAAGGATTCGGTTATGGAGTCAATGGCGCCATGACCGAGTACGTAAAGGTTCCCGCTCGTTGCTTACACACTATCCCCGAGGGTCTTCCTTTCGAAAAAGCTGCACTGACCGAGCCTTGCTGCGTGGCCTACAACGCCGTGGTGAATCATTCGGATATCAAACCGGGTGACCGTGTAGTCGTTATCGGCCCGGGCCCTATCGGCCTGCTCTGCGCAGCCATTGCAAGAATCTGTGGCGCACAGGTAGCTGTCCTCGGACTCGAATCCGACCGTAAGCGGTTAAAAGTGGCCGAAAGCTATGGCTGCACAGCCATTACGGATAACCTGGACGAGTGGGCATTTGCAGGGGACGGACTCGGCGTAGACGGCGTAGTCGATGCCGCAGGTATTTCCAAGACCCTCGAAATCGCCATAAGAATAACCCGACCCGCGGGCTGGATAAGCAAAGTTGGCTGGGGAAGCGCCCCCTTGGGATTCAGTCTCGATCCGTTGGTGCAAAAGGCCCTGACACTACGCGGAAGCTTCAGCCACAATTGGACGATTTGGGAGCGTGTGCTACAATTACTCAGTTCGGGCCAGTTGGACCTCACTCCCATCATAGGCGGCATCTGGCCACTCGAAGAATGGCACACCGCCTTTGAAACCATGCACTCCGCTGACATCGTCAAATCCGTTTTGATACCCAATAAATAAATTATGAGCTTAGCTAACTTGAAAGATAAGGTAATACTCGTCACCGGCGCCAACACGGGTGTGGGCGAACACACCGCTCGGCTCTGTGCCGCTCAAGGTGCCAAGGTGGCCGTCCACGGACGCCGTAAAGAGGCGGTCGACAAAATCGTAGCCGATATCGGAGAAAACGCAGTCGGTGTGTATGGCAGTTTGGATACGGCCGACGAACCGGCAAAAGTCGTCGAGCAGACCATACAAGCATTCGGCCGGTTAGACGGTGTAGTAAACAATGCAGCAGCAACAAGCCGCATGTTCTTCGAAGAAACCAGTGTCGAATTTTTCGACAACATGATGGCCATCAACTGCCGCGCTCCTTTCTTGATTTGCCAAGCCGCTATTCCCTACCTCAAAGCATCCAAAGGCAGCGTCGTAAATATCGGCTCGATCAATGCACTTGGCGGCGAACGGATGCTGGCCGCCTACAGCGTATCCAAAGGCGCCCTACTTACTTTAACCAAGCACCTGGCAAACCTTTACGATCGTGACAGCGTCCGATTCACCCACATCAACCTGGGCTGGGTACTTACTGAAAACGAGTATACGCTCAAGATATCAGACGGGTTCCCCGAGGGCTGGCAAAACCGGGTCCCCAAGCAAATGGTACCGACCGGCACAATGACCAAGCCCGAAGAGGTCGCCAAGGTCATCGCATTCTGGATCAGCGATGACTCCAAACCGTTTAACGGAACCGTATTCGAATTGGAACAATACCCCTTTGCAGGTCGTATACCAACACTTGACGGAGACTTTCTCGAAAACGGTTAATCGATGGCACAGCTAGCAGCATTTCCCAAGGCCTGGATGGACCCACTCTGCGTGGATGGATCCATGAGCCTCAATGAGTGGATCGACCTATCGGCCAAACTCGACGTCGATGGACTCGAGTTCTATTGCGATTTTCTCGATCTCAAAGACAAGGCTACCTGGCCAGACTTTCGAAAACGCGTGGAGGATCAGGGACGGAGTATTCCCATGCTTTGCTGTTCCCCCGATTTCACGCATCCAGATAAATCCTTTCGGCAAGTTCAAATCGACAAGGAGAAGAACTGGATCGATATGTGTGGCATTCTCGGTGGAAGCTACTGTCGTGTCCTGTCTGGACAGCGACGTCCCGATGTTTCACGAGGAGATGGTATCAACTACGCCGTCGAATGTATCGAGGCCTGTATTCCGCACGCAGCGGCTCAGGGAATCACTCTGATCATAGAAAACCACTACAAAGACAACTACTGGTCCTATCCGGAGTTTGCCCAACACATGGATGTATTCTGCGAGTTGGTTGAACGAATTGATTCACCCCACTTCGGCGTGAACTACGACCCCAGTAATACGATTCTGGCCGGAGAAGATCCCTTAGAACTCCTGGAGCGTATCAAACACCGAGTCGTGACCATGCACGCCAGCGATCGATTCCTACTCGAAGGTAATATCGAAGACTTAAAACAGGAAGAAATGGACAGTGTTGGCTATGCCAACCGCCTTAGCCATGGCGAGATTGGTAAGGGACTCAATGACTACGACGCCATTTTCGGAACCTTAAAAGAAGCCGGGTTCAATAACTGGGTCAGCATCGAAGACGGCGTGGACGGTTTCGAGCAAATGCAGCGGAGCGTTTCTTTCTTACGGAATAAGATGCAAGCTTACTGGCCAGAATAGGGTCCGATAGCCCTTCCCCTTAGCTTTTCGTATTGGTGACCATAAAAAACAGCGGCCCCTCTCGGAGACCGCTGTTTTATAAATGAGTGAAGCTCTGAAGCTCAATCAAGCGTTGGCCAATAACCAGTCGAGCATACGCTGATTAAAATCTTCCATGTGCTCAAAGTGAAACGCGTGGCCTGCGTCATCATAAAAATAGGTGTCACAATCCGGAATACCGCCGGCGACTTCTTCGGCCATCCACAACGGCGTGAAGATATCGTCCTTTCCGCCGATAACCAAACACTTCTGCGAGATGCTACCTAGTTGATCCACCACATTATGCGTCGTGCAGGCAGCAGCCTGACCTTCCAAACCATGAAGCGGCTGTGGATTCGGACTCACTGCGAAGTCGGAACGCCCTTCCAACAACCCCGCGTGTCCATCGGGATTGTCCCAAAATGGTTTGGTGAAAATAAGTAACTGTATCCACTCCATGAATTGAGCCGGAGACAAATGCGCGAAACACGCTTTCATATGCTCGAAGATCGAGGTGGCATAAGCGTCACAGCGGGCCCAAGGACACATAAGAGCCGCACTTTTTACTTTTTGAGGATGCCTTAAACACAGCTGTTGCGCAATAATAGCCCCCATGGAAACCCCCACCACTTGAGCAGACTCAATACCCAGCGCATCCATCAATCCGGCATAATCATCCGCCATCATAGCACTGGTATAATCTCCGTCCGGCTTGTCGGTCTGACCAATCCCCCGGTTATCCACCATGATACAACGGTAATTAGTTTCCCAATGCCCGGCATGAAATTCCCAAACAGCCCCCGGCGCTGTGATTCCCATAATTAAAATAAGCGGATCACCGGAGCCACGCTCCTCGTAATACATTTGAATTCCATTGGTTTCTACGTGAGGCATAACTGATTTAAATCTCTTGATTTTCTAAGGGTTAACGAAGACGCACGATCGCGTTTTTGAAGAACACCAGCAGTTTGCTCAGCCCGCTTTCCCGTATCAATACTTTATTGATTTTCAGTCACAATTGAGAAGATCATCCTTAAAAATAAGGCGTAGATTCGATCTCACCCAAAGAGATCAGGACACCGAAAATGTGGACTGGAAACAAAGAAAGCCATCGCGCTACTACCTATTGACAACCAACGAGGCGTACAAGTGGCCCTTACCACCTGATTTTTACCGCGGCAGAAGCGGACTCGTCCAAACGACCAAAAATAGAATTCTTAACCTGGATTCCAAGGAAGACAGCTTCTTCTCCTTTGCGAATCCGCAGAGATGCCAGAGTGGTCGTTCCGAGCTGGTTCGCCAGGGACACAAACGAAGTGACCATGGGCTCGCCCAGTTGACCGTCTGGCATCGAATCCAACTGAATACTTGACCTACGGAGAAAGAACGCCAACTTCGCGGACTTCCAAATAATCCGGAGAGATGCCAGAGTGGTCGTTCCGAGCTGGTTCGCCAGGGACACAAACGAAGTGA
>CALGUT010000722.1 GCA_937920335.1 uncultured Opitutales bacterium | reverse complement strand
ACGATCAACTCCTCAGAAAAACCCAAGACCGCCTGACATAAACTAATAATCAATAGCAGGTTAATAAAGTTATTTAACCCTAGCCCGAAAAAGCCGTCCCAATCACCTTTAGATATCGCTCGCATTTGAAGTTCGATAGCAAACTTCACACCAATCAAGCTTAGTGCAACTATCCATTGTGCTTGAGCACAGAATTTGCTTGGTTGGCCCACGTGAAACTCTTCGTTAAAGGTGACCTTGATGGTTTTTTTGCTCTGGGATTAGATAACATGCTCATGCTCATGCTGATGAGCGGGCTCTGCCAGGGTTTTCTGGGATTCTCGAGCGAACTGTTTTTCGTAAAGATTCTGCCAGCTACTGCGGTAGGTCTGGTAATTGGAAACGTATTCTATGCCCGTGAGGCATTGAAACTCGCCAAGAAAGAGAATCGAACGGATGTATGCGCAATTCCATACGGGACCAGCATCCTGACAGTAGTGGCATTCGTATTTCTCGCGATGTATCCTGTGCAGCAATTGGCTTTGAGCAATGGCCTGTCTAAAGAAGAAGCGGATCTCATGGCTTGGCGCGGAGGCTTACTCGCCTGCTTTTGTTCCGGATTGATTGAGTTCTTTGGTGCTTTTGTCGTGTATCATATTCGCAGATTCACGCCACGAGCAGCGATGCTAGCAACTCTCGGAGGTATCGGATTTACGTTTATTGCGCTGGATTTTGTCTTTCGCAGCTTCACCTACCCGCTTGTAGGAATTACCACTTTGGGCCTCACCATGCTGGTTTATTTCGGAGGGGTTCGATTAAAGCTCGGATTGCCGGTTGGCCTCGTGATCGTCATTATTGGAACCTTATTGGCATGGGGGCTACACCATTTTAACGGATCCCCCATCGTACCCGGAGGAGCACTTCAACCAGAGATGATTGGATTACACATACCCATCCCGGTCTTCGGAGATCTTTTTGAAGCCTTCAAAATGCTCCCGATGCTTCTACCGGTGCTCGCACCGATTGGCATTATTCACCTGGTATTATCACTGCAAAACATAGAATCTGCGGAAGCCGCGGGCGACAAATACGACCCAAAGCCGGCATTAGCCGTTAATGGACTCGGAACCATAGCCGCGGCTGTGTTTGGTTCGCCCTTCCCCACCACAATTTACATCGGACATCCTGGTTGGAAAAAACTCGGTGCCCGCGCAGGATACTCGATTCTCACGTCCGCTGTCTTGGGATTGATCTGTATTACTGGAACTGCGAGTATACTGTTCTACTACGTTCCCTTGGAGGCCGGCATGGCGATATTGATCTGGATTGGTGTTTCCATGATGACCCAGGCATTCGAAGCGACCCCCAAGGCACACATTCCAGCTGTTGTTATGGGATTCATTCCTCCGGTGGGTGCCTATGTCGCTCTGGTTCTCAAGCATGGTCTTTCCACCACCGGAACGATCTCCGAAACGTCCTTCTTTAACCCTGCCATGCAGGAGACAATGATCGCGACACGGACCTTTTTCAGTCACGGAGCATTCGCGCTGGAACAGGGTTATGTTTACACATCTATTATACTGGCTGCCGCTACCGTTTGTATTATTGAGAAACACTTTCGAGCCGCCAGTGCCTGGTTTCTCGCAGCTGCATTTTTCGCCTTAATCGGCCTAACCCACCAATACGAATTTACATTTGGGGATACCATTTCCACCTTAAGTATTGAACTGAACGACTGGTTCTGGAGCTATCTCTTTGTTGCTGCCGTTCTATTCATGACTCCGTGGATTACAAATCCCAGCGACTCGAACACTCACCACTAATCCTCCCAACAACCACCTATGGCTGATAATCTGAGACTGATCGAATTTATAGATGCGCTTCCCAAAGCTGAACACCACCTTCACATTGAGGGGAGTGCTCCCTGGGCAATCATGCAATCCGACGAACCGGACAGATACGTTGAACCGCCCGCTTCATGGAAGGATGATTTTCGTTTTGTAGATTTTTCCGAGTTCGAAAATCACATCATCAACTACGTCGTACCCTGGATGAACAGTCCTGAGCGATATGCAACGGCAGCCATAGAAGTTATAAAAGAACGCA
>CALGUT010000721.1 GCA_937920335.1 uncultured Opitutales bacterium | reverse complement strand
CCCGCATCAAATGCAGCTCTTACGGAATCAAAATCGCGTAACCCTCCTCCTAATTGGACCTTGAGCCCCAGCGCAACTACCTCAGCGACATGCGCCAAGTTCTGTCCAGTTCCGGTAAATGCACCATCCAGGTCTACCATGTGCATCCATTTAGTCCCGGATTCGATCCATACTTTGGCGGCGTCTGCGGGACGCTCATAATAAACCGTCTCTTGTTCAGCTTTCCCTTGGAGCAAACGTACCGCACGCCCATTCCGGATATCAATGGCAGGATAAATAATCACACTTAAGGGGCTAAGTGGATTCTTGAAGCATGCAACCGAAATTTAGCCTTTAATCGGACTTGAGGAAACAGAAAGACCCATCACACTTTTTTTATGTCAGAAAAAAACTACGGGGTACCTGCTTTTTTAAATCAACTATTGGCCAGCCGATCACCTTCGGGCCATGAGGCGGAAGCCCAGAAGGTCTTCGACACCTTTGTAGAACCAAATTCAGATACTTATGAAAAGGACGTATTGGGGAACCGGATCGCAACACTGAACCCCAGCGGCGACCCCTGTGTGCTTCTTGCGGGACACCTCGATGAACTCGGATTCATAATCAAATACATCGATGACAGAGGATATCTCTTTTTTGATACAATCGGAGGGCACGACCGCACTATTATATCCGGTCGACGCATCCGAATAAACACCAAGAACGGCATCGTAACCGGCGTTACAGGAAAACGGGCGATTCACCTCATGGACGCGAGCGAGCGCGAGAAAGTGCCATTCATTCATCAGATGTGGATCGACCTCGGAGTAAATTCAAAAGAGGACGCAGAAGAGCTTGTCCGAATCGGCGATACAGGAACCTACGACCATGAATTTGAGATGCTCAATGGATCTGTGGGAACTGCCAGAGCATTCGATAATAAAACAGGAGCCTACATCGCCGGAGAGACATTACGCCGTTTATCGGATCATACAGACCTCTCCGCAAAAGTCGTTGCAGTCGGAACAGCACAAGAAGAAATCGGAACACGCGGGGCAATGACTTCCACACATTCAGTGGCCCCCGACTATGGAATCGCAATCGATGTAGGCCATGCCACGGATTTCCCAGATGCGGACAACAAGCGGTTCGGTTCCTTCAAAATGGGTGGAGGCGTTCTCATCACGCGAGGACCTCAATTAAATCCGTTAGTCACTGAAGGACTCATCGATGTTGCCGAAGCCAATAACATTCCCTACCAACTCGAAGCTGAACGCGGCATTATTTCAAATGACTCTCGTTCCATCCAAGTCGCGGGGCATGGTGTGGCTACGGGAACAATAGGCATAGCCCTTCGCTACATGCATACACCGAGTGAAATGGTTGATTTGGAAGATGTCGAAGCTTGCGTGCAACTGCTTGTTGCGTGGATCAAGACTTTGAAATCTGGCGATCGAGCGATTATCTAGAACTAGGCGGCGTCCTTCGGCTCAGACTCAGAACTTGAATCTGGTTTTTCCGCTGTTTCTTCAGCCTTGGGCTCCTCTTCTTCCTTCTTTTCGATCCGTTTCAAGGTGGGCGATCGTTTACCATCAACTACGCCTTTGGTGATCACTACTTCTTCTACATCCGTGTAGAGCGGTAGATCATACATAA
>CALGUT010000720.1 GCA_937920335.1 uncultured Opitutales bacterium | reverse complement strand
AGAGCGAAGGTCGGATTTCAGAGATAACGATGCTCAGTGGAAACTCGTATGCTGCGAAGATGTTTATCGATGCCACGTATGAGGGGGACCTTATGGCCGCCGCTGGCGTTTCCTATCATGTGGGTCGCGAAGCGAATAGCGTCTACGATGAGGAGTGGAATGGCGTCCAGATCGGAACGCTGCATCATAAGCATTGGTTCGCCTCTGATATCAGTCCGTATGTGGTGCCGGGAGATCCGAGTAGTGGGTTGCTACCGCGTATTTCTTCTGAGCATCCTGGTGAGAAGGGTGAGGGAGATGACAAGGTACAAGCGTATTGCTTCCGTATGTGTCTTTCCAGTAACCCAGACAACCTGGTTCCTTTTGCGAAGCCAGAGGGCTACGATCCGAGTCAATATGAGCTGCTCGTCCGTATGCTTGATACCGGTCGAGACGACTATTTTGAAAAGTTTGATCCTATTCCCAATAATAAAACGGATACGAATAATCACGGCCCTTTCAGTACCGATAATATTGGGATGAACTACGAATACCCGGACGGTGATTATGAGCGGCGGGCAGAGATTATTAAGGAGCATGAGACCTACCAAAAAGGGCTTATGTATTTCATCGCGACTGATCCGCGTATCCCCGAAAAGATTCAGGCTGAAATGAATCGTTGGGGTCTGGCCAAGGATGAGTTTATCGACAATGGTAATTGGCCTCACCAGATCTATGTGCGGGAGGCGCGTCGCATGATTGGTGAGTATGTCATGACCGAAGGAGATACCCTGGGGAAGCGTGACGTGCCTGATTCCGTGGGGATGGGTTCCTACTCATTAGATTCTCACAACGTACAGCGTTATGTGAAACCAAATGGCTTTGTGCAAAACGAAGGGGACATCGGGGTGAAGCCGGAGAAACCGTACCAAATTTCCTATGGATCACTTACCCCGAAAAAGGAGGAGTGTGAAAACTTGTTGGTCCCGGTTTGTGTTTCCAGCTCACATATCGCCTTTGGATCGATTCGCATGGAACCGGTATTCATGATTCTGGGACAGTCAGCTGCAACCGCGGCGAGTCAGGCCATTGATCAGGCAGTCTCGGTTCAGGACATCGACCAGGATCAACTGCGTGCTACATTACTGGCTGACAAGCAGGTATTGGAGAATATGTGATATTTTTAGTGGTTCCTCAGTTCGTGAACGTCTGTACCTTAATTTGTTCTAAAACTATGAAAAAGATCCGATTACTCTTCGTTCAGTTGTTCCTATGTCTTCTGTTGGCAGCTCCCGTTCTTGCGGCTCCCAAAAGCTACGATATTGTCATATATGGTGGCACATCTAGCGGGGTTGCTTCAGCTATCCAGGCATCGCGTATGGGTAAGTCCGTTGTATTGATTGAGCCTACCACTCGTATCGGTGGACTCACTACCGGTGGCCTTGGCCAAACGGATATCGGTAACAAACATGCGGTTGGTGGTGTAAGTCGAGAATTTTACCAGCACATTCGCAGATACTATGAGAATCCGGAAAGTTGGATATGGCAAAAGCGCAGCGAATATAAAGATGGTGGGCAAACCCGTACGGAGGAGGGGGAAGATGCCATGTGGACCTTTGAACCTTCTGCGGCCCTGAAAGTGTATCACGCTATGTTAGCGAGGGAGAAAGTCGACACCGTGTATGAACAGCGACTCGAT
>CALGUT010000719.1 GCA_937920335.1 uncultured Opitutales bacterium | reverse complement strand
CTTTTCGAAATGATCACTGGTGAAGAATTTCAGATAAACAACCTGAATACTCCAGCGAACGAACGAATCGCCAAGAATTTACACGTTACTACCTAAACATGAGCGACCCCATTAAACACGAGTGCGGAATTGCACTCGTCAGACTTAAAAAGCCACTCTCGTATTACCAAACTAAATACGATTCTGCACTGTGGGGATTTTTCCAGTTGTTTCTTCTCATGGAGAAACAACACAATCGTGGACAAGACGGATCTGGTGTCGGGGCGCTTAAGCTGAATGTGAAAGCCGGTAAGCCGTACATGTTTCGCGAGCGCAGCATTGAAGCAAATTCCATGAGCCGTATCTTCAGTCGGCTATTGGAAGACTACGACCAGAAGATTGAATCTGGAGTCATACACCCCGAATTCGCAACTACCGTAAAAGACAATTTTGATTTCGGTGCCGAAATCTTCCTCGGGCATTTGCGTTACGGCACATCGGGCGGTTATTCCGAGACCAGTTGCCATCCTTATTTTCGAAGGAATAATTGGCCGACTAGAAATTTGATGGTCGCAGGGAATTTCAACATGACCAATACGGACGAGTTGAATAAGCGACTTATCGATCGTGGACAGCACCCCGTCTTCGACACTGACACCCAGACCATTCTTGAAGAGATCGGCTACCATCTTGATGAAGAACACCGACGTCTCTATCACGAAAATCGCGATGTAAAGGGTCTTTCTGGCATGGACAATGCGAAGGCCATTTCTGAAAACCTCGACGTGGCTGAAATCCTGAAGGAGTCGAGCAAAGGTTGGGACGGCGGCTACTCAATTGCCGGAATGATTGGAAACGGCGATTGTTTCGCAACCAGGGACCCGTGGGGTATTCGCCCATTTCATTTCTTTGAAGACGACGAAGTCATAGCCATCGCATCGGAACGTGCGCCATTGATGACCGTATTCTCAAAATCGATCGACGACATCCAGGAAGTTGAGCCCGGCGAAGCATTGATTATCAAAAGAAACGGCACGGTGACCCGAAAGCAAATCCGCGATCCGCAAGAACGCGTTTCCTGTACCTTCGAGCGTATCTATTTCTCACGGGGAAACGATCACGATATCTACCAAGAACGGAAAGCACTCGGAAAAGCCCTGGTTCAACCCGTTTTAAAAGCAATCAACCAGGATTTAGAAAATTCGGTCTTTAGCTTCATCCCCAACACCGCCGAGGTTGCTTATTATGGGCTGATGGACGGTCTGCGTGAACATCGCAGAGAAGCAGTTAAAAACGAGATCCTTGAGCAAGCGCAAACTGGCAACATCAACGCCGAATTCCTAGACCGCGTAATTATGAGTAATTGGCCGCGTTCTGAAAAGATCGCGCTCAAGGACATCAAACTACGCACATTCATCAGTCAGGAAAAAACAAGGACCGACTTAGCCTCGCACGTTTACGATATCTCCTACGGCAGTGTGGCTCCCACGGATAATCTTATTTGCCTCGATGACTCCATCGTAAGGGGAACGACCCTGAAGCAATCAATCATTAAAATCCTGGCGCGTCTTAATCCGAGCCAAATTATAATTGTTTCCACCGCTCCCCAGATTCGCTACCCGGATTGCTATGGCATCGACATGTCCCAGCTGCACAAATTCATTGCATTCGAGGCAGCCATTGAGCTCCTGAAGGATCAAGGCCGTGAGAGCGTCATCCGAGAAGTGTATTTAGAGTGCGTTGGTCAGGCTAAAAAGCCGATTGAGCTTATGACGAATTGCGTAAAACGCATCTACGACAGTTTTAAACCGGAGGAAATATCGGCCAAGATCAGCCAGAAGGTACGTCCGGACATGGACTATTGGGATGGTAATCTAACTATCATTTATCAAAATATCGAAAGTCTCCATGCCTCACTCCCCGGCCACGCAGGTGACTGGTACTTCACCGGTAACTATCCAACCCCTGGCGGATTTCGTGCTTTAAACACTGCCTTCATCAACTACTATGAAGACCGTGAAGGTAGAAGCTACTAAGTTTTAATGACGAATCCCTCCCCCATCCTATTACTCATCGGCTCCGGTGCTCGCGAACACGCGATCGCCAGAGCTATCACTAACTCCGATCGACCGCATAAACTGGTTACATTCGGATCCAGTCGAAATCCAGGAATCGAATTACTATCAGACAGTAATACAAAAGGTGATATCAACGATCCGGCTGAGGTCTCGGCATTCGCAATTTCAGAGAAAGCAACGCTTGCAATCGTAGGCCCAGAAGCTCCCCTCGAAGCGGGCGTTGCAGACAAGCTCTGGGAGCACGGAATCCCGGTTGTTGGACCGATACGATCTCTGGCCATGCTTGAAACAAGTAAACAGTTCACCAGAAACTTGATGGCCGACTACAATATCCCTGGATGTCCAAGCTTCAGGTATTTCACCAACTTGTTTGGAGTTGCTGAGTTCCTCGAAGCAATGGGTGAAAACTACGTTGTCAAAGCCGATGGTCTTATGGGTGGAAAAGGCGTTAAGGTATCCGGAGACCACCTACACTCACATACTGAAGCAATAGAATATTGTACAGAACTGAGCGCTGCCGAATCGTCATTCGTGATCGAAGAGAAATGTATCGGAGAAGAGTTTTCCTTATTCAGTTTTTGCGATGGCAAGACTTTAAAGCACATGCCTCCCGTTCAAGACCATAAGAGAGCGTATGTTAACGACGAAGGACCCAATACCGGCGGTATGGGAAGTTACAGTGATGCTAATCATTCACTTCCATTCATAAACCAGACAGACATTGAACAGGCTCAGGAAATCAATCAGCTCGTTGTCGAAGCCTTGAAGAAAAAAACTGGCGAAGGCTATAAAGGAATTCTATATGGCGGCTATATGGCTACCGCTGGTGACGTCAAAGTAATAGAGTTTAACGCACGATTCGGGGATCCCGAAGTCATGAACCTACTCGCTCTCCTTGAAACCGACATCCTCGATATATTTGAAGCTATCGGCAATGAAACGCTTCACGAAATAGAAGTAACATTTAAACCCAAAGCCAGCGTCTGCAAATACGTGGTTCCTGAAGGTTATCCAGACAACCCCAAAAAAGGCTTCGCGGTAGATATCACTCAAGTCAAAAAACCAGACCAACTCTTTTTAGGGGCCGTTGACCAAAAAGATGATCAGCTGATCGCAACCGGTTCCCGCACCGCCGCAGCCGTTGGAGTTGCCGATACGATCGAAGCAGCAGAACAAGAGGCAGAACACTTGGTTAATCAGATCACCGGAGATTTGTTTCACCGACCAGACGTTGGAACGTATGGATTGATTACAAAGCGTATCGAACACATGAAAGCGCTACGCAGATAAATGACCAAGCCCTCGGTAAGAATTGCCGTTCTGGGTTCCACCCGTGGATCCTCGTTACAACCTGTAATTGATGCCATTGAATCCGGGGAGCTCGATGCACATATTGTAGCTGTCATTAGCAATCGAAGAAAATCCGGGATCCTAGAACGGGCAAGAAAGCACGGCATAAGCGATTACTTCGTTTCAGGAAGAGATAAAACTCGAGAGAGTTTCGACGAAGAAGTATCTCAGCTCCTTACGGAACTACAGATCGACCTAATACTATGCATCGGCTACATGCGTTTCCTTTCTACAGGCTTTGTTAACCAGTGGTTTGGGAAAGTCGCAAATGTTCACCCTTCCCTATTGCCAAAGTTCCCTGGGTTAATGGATCTGGAGGTACATCAGGCGGTCATTGATACGGGAGACACTGAAACCGGGTGCACCGTACACTTGATTGATGAGGGCGTTGATTCTGGCCCTATTTTTCTGCAAAAAAAAATCAGCGTGAGCGAAGAAGACACGGCAGAAACTTTGAAAGCGAAAGTACAGCCTCTTGAGGGTGATGCCTTTATCGAGTTGATCAAACGCTGGCCGATGAACGCTGTTCCACAAGATCAGTTTACGGGATAGCCTCTATTACTTTCAGCCTGGCGTTGAACTATCCTGTTGCATCCCTCGAAGGTCACCAAATGATTTCCGGACATGTCATTAGAAATCCGTAAAGCCACAAAGAACGACGCTTCCTCTATTCTCGAGTTGATAAATGGGATAGCTGAGTATGAAAAACTCACCCATCAAGTCGAAGCGACCGAAGAACTTATTCAGAAAAACATGTTTGGCGAAACTCCCTATGCACACTGTTTCTTGGCATACTGGAATGGTCAGCTTGCTGGTTACGCCCTCTATTTTTTCAATTTTTCGACCTTCTTGGCAAAACCCGGACTCTATCTCGAAGATCTTTTCGTAAAACCTGAGTTGCGAGGACAAGGAATCGGCAAAGCGTTACTACTTACCCTGGCTAAAGAAGCCGTCGTTAAAGACTGTGGCCGTATGGAATGGATAGCACTTGACTGGAATACACCTGCTCAAGATTTTTACCTCTCTCTAGGCGCCGAAATGCTTCCAGAGTGGGAACTCTTTCGAGCAACCGGTGATTCATTGACGAAGCTTGCAAGTTTATGAGCCAATTCCGAGTAGCGCTTATCTTCGGAGGACCTTCTGCAGAAAGAGGTATTTCACTCAACTCTGCCCGCTCAGTGATCGACCATCTCGATGGCTTCGAGGTCGTTCCCATTTACTACAATCTTAAGAAGGAAGCATTCAGGATAGATCGCAGCCAGCTCTACTCCAACACCCCTTCTGATTTCGATTTTAAGATAGAATCCCTTGGCCAGGCACTCAATCAAGAGGACCTCATCGAAACTCTCAAATCTACGGACATCGCCTTTCCGGTAATCCACGGAGCCTTCGGCGAAGGCGGAGAGCTCGCTGCTTTTCTGGAAACCCATGGTATTCCATTCGTTGGAAGTAGTAGCCAATCATCGGCTGTCGCGTTCGATAAATTCGATGCAGCCTGGCGACTTGAACGACAAGGATTTTATTCAGTACCAAGCCTTCTTCTAGATGATCCTGACGAAATTGAATCCCTCGGGCGGGTAGAATCATTTTTCCAAAACAATGCACTTCGACGAGCCATTCTTAAACCGGCTCGATCTGGATCCAGCATCGGCGTGACCGAGGTCGTAACACCCGAGTCTTGTATTGACGCGTTTAAAACCATGCACGCGGAAGGTATAGACACACGATTCGTTCTAGAGCCTTTTGTAAGCGGAAAAGAATTTACAGTCATAGTACTACAAAATCTCGAAGGAGATCCCGTAGCACTATTACCAACCGAAATTGAGATTACAGATTCCTCTCAGTCGCTGTTCGACTATCGCCTCAAGTATCTGCCAACCCGCCAGGTTGCTTATCACATGCCTCCCCGCTTTCCGGATGAAGTTGTCACAAAGATACAGGAGCAATCAGAGGCTATTTTTAAAACACTGGAGCTACGAGACGTAGTCAGGATAGATGGATGGCTTCTAGACGACGGAGCAATCTGGTTCTCGGACATCAACCTGGCAAGTGGCCTGGAACAAAACAGCTTCTTCTTCTTGCAAGCTGCTTACCAAGGTTGGAGCCACGCCGACATCCTCTTGTTCATCATCCACAGTTCCTGCCATAGAAGAGGCCTCCCCACCCCTCCATCGAATACCCCACCTTCGTTAGATGCTAAAGAACCTGTTAGGATTTTGTTTGGAGGCGACAGCTCTGAAAGACAAGTTTCGCTGATGAGTGGAACCAATGTATGGTTGAAGCTCAGAAAATCTGATCGTTTCGCCCCCACTCCCTACCTCCTGGACACAGATGGATTCGTTTGGAAACTCCCCTACGCAGCAACGCTCAGACACACGGTCGAAGAAGTCGGAGCAGCCTGCCATCAGATGCTAGAAGAACAAGCGCGTCTAAGCAGATCTCAAACCGAAATAAACAAGCGCCTTCTAATCGAATGCGTTGAAAAGCCTAAGGCTTTGGCAGCGCCCATTTGTATGACGATGGAAGATTTTCTACAGGACAATTCGACCGTATTTATCGCCATACATGGTGGCATTGGAGAAAACGGCGAACTTCAGTCGATGCTCACTAAAAAAGGCATTCCGTTCACCGGTTCACTGACCGCTTCCGCTAAACTCTGTATGGACAAATACGATACAGGATCTGCATTGAAACATTACGGGAAATACGGGATCTTTATAGCAGACAAAAAGAAGCTCGATACCAACACGCTACTGAGACTCTCTGATGGTAAGCTGGAGTTCTTATGGAATAGTCTCGTGGAGGAACTGAAGACAAAATCTTTGATTGTTAAGCCTTTATCAGACGGCTGCTCATCTGGAATCGTACGACTGGCCCACGCAAATGATCTCAAGAAATACCTCCATCTTTTAAACAGCGATAGGCCCCGCATACAGCCGGGCGAACTGAGTTTTGTTAAATCTCCTGTGGAGTTGCCACAGTCGCTTCCAATATTTCTCTTATTTGAGAGCTTTGTCCTCAGTGATCGTCCACTCATAAAAGGCAATGAGTTAACCTGGGAGAAGAATTCCGGATGGGTTGAAGTCACCGTAGGTGTTCTCGGTGAGCGCGGACAAATGAAGGCTATGAAACCCAGCCTTACGGTGGCCGGCGGAGAAATACTATCGCTGGAGGAAAAATTCCAAGGGGGCACCGGCGTGAACATAACCCCACCTCCTGAACCATGGGTAAAGAGAGAAATCTGGCAAAAAGCCCAGGCGAAGATCGAATTTGTTGCTGAAAAACTCGGTATAAACGGTTTCGCGAGAATAGATGCATTCCTGAATATAGAATCTGGTGATATTTTAGTAATCGAAGCAAATTCGATCCCAGGACTTACGCCTTCCACAGTGATATACCACCAGGCTCTTGCTGAGGACCCACCGTTATCTCCCACCAAATTTTTGGAAACAATAGTTGATCACCGAAACTTGTAGTCGATAAATCCCACGATTCGAATCAAGTTGAGATTTACAACGACGTCCATGTTGATAGTCTGCTGTATTCTTAAGCGGAAGGTTTCACCACGGTAATCTAGTAGCAACTTCGACCCAAACACACCATCTAATGAAAAAATTAATCGGAATCATTGTAGTCCTCGTCGTCATAGGTGCTGTAGGCATTTTCCTACTTTCACTGTTCGCTGGAAAAATTATCCAGACGGGAGTTTTGAAGTTTGGCCCTGAAATTGCGCAAGTAGACATCGAGCTCGAACGTGCACACATTTCCTTCTTATCAGGAGCGGGGGGTCTCGAAGGCTTTAAAGTTCACAATCCCGAGGGATTCAGCGGCGACCACGCATTCTACGCGGAACACCTGGCGCTTGACATAGATCCTATGTCAATCCTTGGAGACAAGATCGTCATTGAAGAGATCCTAATCATCGGGCCTCACATTCAATTTGAGCAACGTGGAAGCGAGAATAACCTTAAAAAAATACTTGAGAACGTTCAGTCATTGGCTGGCGAGAGCACCGAAGAACAAACGGAGGCTTCACAAGGAAAGAAACTCGAGATCAAACGATTTATCCTTCAGGAAGCAAAAGTGGGGGTTGGAGTTGGAACAAAACCTGTCAGTATAACGATTCCAACGATTGAACTTACCGGCTTAGGTTCTGGTGAAGAAGGAATCACTGCCAGTGAAGTAATTAAGGTATTACTCACAGAAATAACCCGTCAGGTGACGGTCGCGATCTCACAAAACCCCGATGTCATTCTTAAAGGAGGTTCAGACTTTCTAAAACAGGCTGGAGACTCCGGAAATAGTGCAATCAAAGCACTGGGAGGACTATTCGGCGGGAAAAAGGATGAAGAAGAGAAGGAAGACAACTAAGCCTATCCAAACTCACATTGCTTAAGAGTTTCTATTTCTTTGCAGATACTGCAGCATCCAAATGAAACAGGAAGCTGCTAAAGTTCTCCTGAATTTGGCTTACGGCATTTGAAACGGTTCCGAAATCACCAGGAGCCTCTGGGTTCGCCAATAATTCAATTTCAGCCGATTGTTCACTGATACGAACACCACCAAAGATCTTCGTAGAAGATTTTAGCGTATGTGCGGATCGCTGTAATAATGGAAGGTCCTCGTTATTAAAGGAGCTCAAGATGGATTCGACTAACAACTGACCTTCATGTTTCAGATCGTTAACAAGCTCGTCCAAGATTTCAAATTCGCCTACGCACACTTCTTCGCAGAATTGTTCGAATTCGCCCAAGTTAATTACTTCAGATGCGTTAGTTGTGATCATAAGTTCGATATTTTCGGTGAAAGGATGTTATAAGATACAAACCTTTGAACCATATAAAATCAGAACCAACAACCCCACCAAGCGTCCTTGACACAATTTTTACCGCTTACGATGAGCCAGATTGATTACGCCAGGATTTTGGTGAGTCCAAGATATTTCTAGGGGCTGTCCTAGCTAAGAAAGCAATCTAGGATGAAAATATGCATGAAAGAC
>CALGUT010000718.1 GCA_937920335.1 uncultured Opitutales bacterium | reverse complement strand
TTCCGTTTCGAAAACCTGAATCAAATCCGGGGCTAGCGGAGGCTTCCATTCCACCAAGTCGTCGGATATCATCAGGTCGATATCGAACGCGACCATTCCCTCATACATATAGAATTCGATGCCGGATACGTTTTCCGATTCATCATAGACCGCAGTGAACGGGGTGTCCGCTGAGACCGTTGCCAAAGCCTGTCCACCCAGAAAAAAGTTCGCTAACAATGTATCACGCTGCTGACGGATTATTGAGGGATCCAGATCATCGTCAGAGTTCTCAATGAAAGCTGCCACGAGATCGTCGAAAATGGTCTCAGCATCCTGAGTCTCTGCTTCACCGTTAAAATAGGTCACCGCCTTGGTAAACGCCGACTTACCAATCTCAGCTCCCATGATTCGGCCATTCAAATCGTCTGCCCATACATGAATGCCTCCATACAATCGGGAGATTCCCGCCTCGTCAGAGGCATCATAATAAGTCGCCCAGGTTAAGGATATATCTTCCTCGGGCCCACGTTCAAACTCCAGAAATTCATTTGCCTTGGCTGTAAAAGAACTAATGCCACCTGGAAAATAACGATCGCCAGTGATAGCGGTTAGGATCTCCGCGCCTGCCCGACTGAAGGTACTGTGCCCCGAGGTATAGGCGCCAAATGGTGGAGTAACAAAAGTGTCCCGTTGATAAGGCATCCATTCTACCGCTCTTATCCAATCGACTCCACCGAAACCGGTGTTCGGATTTTCGGGAATCCCAGTCCAACCATAGAGCGCTATTTCTCCCTCGAATCCCTGCAGATGGGCATGGCGCTCCCCTTCCGCTGTCGTTTCAAACGTGACCACTTCAACCAATCCCGCCTTCAGCGGTAATCCTTCCACATGATAACTCGGCCCGTTGGGATCAGTAGATTGCCCCTTGCCACCCATATAGCGGATCATGGTTATTGGCCTTACGTAATCATATTTTCGTTTGGCGTCCCAGCAGGCGATCGCTGAGTCCGATAAAGCGGCATTCATAGCAAAATATAACTTCACGTCCCATTCGAGGTCATCGAGAATCTCCCCTTCTCCGCCAAACCGTTTCTCAAACAAATCATGATCTGTCACATAATTCGCAACCGAGTTCCAGTGTCCTGGAGGGGTTTCAGAACTGGGACCATCAGCCCAGAACTCAGCCAATATACGCCCGTAATCAGAACGAAGCACTAAATTCTCTTCATAGGGAAGTTTCGTGTAAGGATTTTCCAGATACCCGGCTCCATCGTTCGTTCCGAGTGTATTATTGTGCCTCGCATTGGGCCCTGCACGAGGAGATACATCGATCATGACTCCATCCGAAGGATCCAACCAGCTGGAGAATTCGATCAACTCCAAGGCTGCATCTTTGAACAGTTGATCGGTTTCACTTCCAAGATAGGAAGGAGGACCCGGGTCGCTGTAAACCTCTTCATCGGATGCGCGTGTAAGCGCAAAGGGTCGCACGCTACCCCAATTCGGGCCCAGGAATTCCTGAGTTGATATTCCAACTGGAATGCCATTCTGCAAAATCAAAAATTCAAGCGTGAGTGGTTGCCAACGATTCGGATCGATCAGATTTTCTCCGACGCCCTCCATATCCACAAGCATTTCTCCATTCACAGGCTCGTACCCGGTATTATCCGAATACTCTTCCACTTCGTTGGCATCGTCTGACCAACCGAACGCTAACACTTGGGACGCAATTCGATTGCCTACCGCAGCAGGTGAATCGCCCTCTGTCTCAAAATCATTGGGATCGTATCCTAATAATTCCATACGCGTCTTTAACTGTGGGAGCGTGATTTCCACATTTGGGGAGAATCGAAACCGAGCTCTGAGTATCCGATAAGCTGCGTAACTAATGGCCTCGTTCCTAGCCATCAGCACTGCATCATCGCCATCAGGAACTGCTGGCGATTCATCCGTGATATATGGCGTTCCTTGATCCCCGTAAGCAACCCAGGCATCCCACATCGCAGACGAAAGCGAAAAGAGGTTTCGTGAATGAACCGTGGGTGCCGGATAGTCAGTACGAATGGCATCCAACAACTCTTCCATCCACTGGCGAGCAACCGTTTTATCCAAGTAATAGGGGCGCACATTTACTCTACCATGTAACGAATAGGTCGTACCTCCATCATTCGTTGCCGTCACATAGTACTTGCCGCTATCCTCTTCTTTCACGTCTTCCATAAATAGCGAAGCCCCAGTCTCTCCTACGAGTAGTTCACCATTAAAGTACCACTGAAAAGTGACTCCTACAGAGTTCTTAACTTTCACCGCGAGCGACAAGTCGTCACCGATTCTCAGCAACAACCTGGCAGGATGTTCGGAGAATTCAGGGAGATCCTGATTTTGAGCCCGAAGCAATAAGGGTATCAACAAAAGCCCCAGAACTAGGACTTTAAAAGGAATCGGATTAATAAGTGGTTGGTGGTAGCGGATCATGTGGAATCTGATCGTATGCGCTTTATTATACCAAAGCTCTCAACGATATAAATGAGGACTAGGTTTATGCTTTTGAGTTCCACAGTCAAACTGACTGTAATACCTAATTTCCACACAAGAGAATCCTAACAAATTCCCTTAAAAGCAGTCCAAGAGCGCAAACTTTCGTTACATTCGTTTTAGCTTTCAAGGCCAAACAGCCCCTTGTTACTCGGGTTTTGTAAATCTCGGATGAATTCCAATGCCAAAATACCAGGTGTTTCCCTTAGCTACGGAATTTACTACTCCTTGTCTTACCTTCCAAATTCCTGTATCCACCCCATGACAACCCAACTTGAAAACGAATTCGATATTCGGATCTCAAAGCGTTCCTGTGTTTACCGCGAGATAATGGCGGAAAGAAACCAGGTCGAAGTCCATAAGTGGCTGGAGTCCGAGAAGCGCGGAAAAGATATCGGTTATGAAAAAGCCTTGATGAGCTGGGTCCGAAACCACCGAAATCAATGGCTTAAATTTCGTCGAAAGCGGCTACTTGGAATCGATTAAGCGGGAGTGTCATTTCTAGCCATCTTGCTTTCGTAAGCCTTGATGATCTCCATCTTAATTTTGGAGACATCAAACGGTTTGGCTAAGAACGCATCCATTCCGATAGCTTTTGAAGCTTCCAGGTTTTTGTTGGAAGTGAATGCCGTAATCGCAACGATTCGAGTATCTTTAGATTCAGCCCCGGCCTCTCCAGACCGTATACGCTTAGCAGCCTCAAGCCCCCCCCATATTCGGCATCTGCAGGTCCATTAATATGAGGTCAAAAGCTTGGCCCTTCACCTGAGACATAACACTGAGACCATCTAAGGCAAACGAAGCATTGTAACCCAACCGCTCCATCAACGTTTCCAGCAGGCGCCGGTTTATGCGATTGTCTTCAGCAATCAAAATGTTAATCGGATAAGACCGCGCAAACTGGACTCCATCTGGGCTGTGTCCCATTTGATCCGACGCTGCATACGCTTGCATGGGTCTTAATTTGAGATCGAATTCAAAGGTACTGCCTTCCGTTAGTTCGCTTCTGCCCGTCAAATTACCTCCCTGAAGCAGGCAGAGCCTCTGGCAAAGCGCAAGACCGAGTCCTAAACCTTCACCCATTCCGGGCTCCATTTGCGAGAAAGGTTTAATCAGAGAATCGATGGCATCGGCAGGAAACCCTTGTCCGGTATCACTGACTTTTCCCCGAAACTCCCAAACACTGGTTGCGTCGTTAAACTCAGCACCTAACTTGAAACTGATCGAACCTTCATCGGTATACTTGACAGCGTTATCGAGGAGAGAATCAAGGACGTCCCGAAAGCGTTTCTCATCGCCGACAACATAGTCCGGTAATGTCTCTGAAATCTCCGTATAGACCAAGATATTCTTTTCGGCGGCCTTCTGCTGATAATGCCTTATGGTACGATCCAACACATCAGCTGGTTTGAACGGAGATGCCTCTAACTCCATCGTGCCGGTTTCAGCTCGCGTGAAATCGAGCACGCGGTCTATCAGGGTCAATAAATCGAGCCCAGCCTGCCCCACTTGATTTAGGTGCTTTAATTGATCGTTGTTTACATCACTCTGAGAAAGGAGATTGGTAAAACCGAGGATCCGATTCAGGGGGTTCTTCATCTCCTGACTCACAACCTTCAAAAAGACCGATTTAGCATGATCCGCAGCTTCAGCAACTTCGGCTTCGACCGTGGCGCGCTTAGCTTCATCACCTTTTATCTTAGCCTCAGTGATATCTTCCTTTACAGCGAAATACCTTAGCAGCTGTCCCTCGGAATCCTTAATAGGTGAAATCGAAACCAACTCCCAGAATACACTGCCATTTTTTCGCCGATTTTCCAGTTCACCTCGCCAAACTCGCCCACTGGAAATCGTCCTCCACATTTCGGTGTAGATCTCCGAATCCATGTTTCCTGATTTCAGTAATCTGGGATTGCGACCAACCACTTCATCTGAAGCGTACCCCGTCAATTCGCAGAACCGAGCGTTTACATACTGAATATTACCTTTGAGATCCGCGATGATGATCGAGCTCGGACATTGAGCCATTGCCTGATTAAATGATGACAACTGCTCCCTTAGCTCCGATAATTCCGAAGTCTCAGGTTCAACTGTGAGTGCGGAATCCACCTCCAGTTCTGGTAACGCATCCGAAGCAAGCTCATAAGCGTTGGATTTCCTGCGAAGTGCATAAATAAGGAAGCAAATAACCGCTACCAAAAGCGGAATCACAATCCAGGGGAGGATAACTATTAGGGCTAAAGACAAATCAGGTGATATCGGTGATAAGAAAGAGCTAATTCTTTCAACTACCAATTTAGAACAACTGCATCCTCGACTCAAGACCTCAGTTTAACCAAAAATAACCCTTCTCAATCATGGATTCTTTTAAAGTTTTGTTCGTTTGCTGGGGAAATATATGCCGATCTCCAGCCGCTCACTGCGTCTTTCAAAAACATATTGACGCTCAAGGTCTGTCAGATCGTATCCATTGCGATTCTGCCGGAACGATCAGCACCCATGCCGGGCACGCGCCCGATTCTCGTATGAGTTCTGCCGGTGCGCGTCGCTCGATTCTGTTTTTCGGACAATCTCGGAAATACCGAACGAGTGATTTTGAAACTTTTGATCTCATCCTCGCGATGGATCACCAGAATCAGGCCGATTTAGAGGCCGCCACGCCCACTGATTCGCGCGCCCAAATTATGCTGTTCGGTCATTTCATTAACCCAGAAAACCCACCGGAAGTACCTGATCCTTATTATGGAGGGCACCGTGGGTTTGATATCGTCCTCGATATGGTAGAAGCCGGATGCGAGAAACTCCTAGAACATATCCAAGGACTTCAGACTCTCTAGACCAGCTATGTGGCCCCAAATCTGTGAAAGTCTTTCCGGCACTGTTGGTAAGAAAATCACCTATTTGAGCCATCAAAGTGTCAGTGGCGGTTGCATCAACAGCAGTTACAAACTTCAAACGGACTGTGGACCGTTTTTTGTAAAGACAAACTCGATTGATAGTTTAAGTATGTTTCGAACTGAGGCTAAGAGTCTCCAGGCGATTACAGAATCCCAGTCTATTCGTGCCCCCAAATGCCTACACGTTTCTGCTATACGGGATCGCGCCGTGCTAATACTCGAATACATACCGATGCAAGAAAGCTCCGAAACGGGCATGCAACTCCTCGGAGAACAACTGGCAAAGATGCATCAGGCAACCCATCCGCAATTTGGTTGGTTCTGTGACAATTATATAGGAAAGACGGAGCAGTCGAATGCAACCGAAGATAGCTGGATAACATTTTTTAAAACGCACCGAATCGAGCACCAAATAGCGCTATGTCAATCGAAGGGACTGACCCTGAACGGAGGACAGATCTTACTAGAAAACCTTGCCGGATTCTTCGAACACTATACGCCGAAACCCTCCCTTCTTCACGGTGACCTCTGGGGTGGTAACATCGGCGTTGATCTTGATGGCGCTCCCGTGATTTTCGATCCTGCTTGCTACTACGGCGACCGCGAAGCGGATATAGCTTTTACAGAAATGTTCGGTGGGTTCTCAAAGATGTTTTATGACTCCTATAACCGGGTGTTACCTCTGGACAGAGGCTACGAAGCACGAAAGCGCTTATATAACCTATACCACGAGCTGAACCATTATTACTTATTCGGAGGTGGCTACGGAAGACAGGCACAGCAGACCGTTAAACAGCTTCTCAAACAGCTTTGATTATTCAGATTCGAATATCTCCAACAGAGCGACGCCTGTCTGACCATCCTTACCTGAAATCTGAAACGTATAGGTTCCGTTGGTCAACTGATACACCTCTCCGGGTTCTTGATCCGATTGAAATGGTAATCCAAAACTTCTAATAAGATCCACGTTTACGGAGTCTACCCAGTCGTCATTAACGAGCTCGTCCCCGCCACCCGTAACCATCTTTAAAACAGGATCACTCAATACGGAGCTAACTCCCGGAAGGGTCGCACCCAACGCCCGTACGAAAACTTGCTTTTCTGCACTGCCTCCGATCACAAGTCCTCCGATCATAAGTTCATTACCCGTTGAAACAACTGCCCTGGTGGAGAGGTTTGTCAGACGACAACTATCACACCCTTCAGTCGCATCATAAATTTCGATCATCCCGATTCCTGATGGCTCTTCCTCTTCACTGCTCAGAATTATCGTATAGCCCCCTGGAGCCAGCGTAACCAGCATAGCACTCTCGCGCTCATCAGGAGGCGTAAAATTGGTCGCCAATATTGAGGCTAGGTTCTCTGCGTCCATCCAGTCTTGATTTACAATCTCGGAACTGCCGTCACCAGACCCCGAAGCGGGCACCAATCTCAACTGAGGATTACTGATCGTATTGACGATCCCACTACCCTGAAGACTCGGTCCCAATCCTCGAATGTAAAGCGTCATTTCAGTTCCCTGAGGCACCGTAAATCCTCCAATCATAACCTCATCACCAGTTCCAACCAGCCCTCGGGTAGAGAGATTCACCATATTCGTGGCGGGCAATGTGGTAACCGTAGAGCTACTAATCAAAGCTACAATCTCATCAGAAACGGGAGAAATACGATAATCATAGCTTGTATTCGGAACGAGGTTCCGATCGGTGTAGCGCGTCGCATTTTGATCGACTGTCGCAACCATCGTCCACAGGCCCGTTTCTCCAACTCTTCGCTCGATAAGAAAACCATCCTCACCCGAGGATGTATCTTCCCACGACAGCGCAACTCCCCGGCTTGTAGTAGTACTCGCTTTAAAATTTCCGGGCGCATTAATCAGTGTCTCGATTTGCAAAACGGCAATCGCACTCGAATAGGAGGTTCCGTCCCCAGACACTACTAATCGGTATTCGCCTTCATCAACGCGCCCGACAGCTGCAACCGTCAGTGTATTTGAGGTTTCCCCCACCAATGGTTCTCCGTCCTTCTCCCACTGCAGCGTGTAAGGACCATCTTCGGAACTGATAAATTCGGCGAAGAAATCTGCATCCTCTCCCTCCAATATATCCTGACTCACCGGTTCAAATAAGAAATCGAAATACCCAGGTAAATCAGAAGTCATCAGTAAGCCGTTGTTTCCGATCACTGTCATTTTTCCTGCAGCGGCTATTCCATGCCAAATACTCTCATCGGTATCCGGGATACGATCTATCCAGGTTAAGCCGCCGTCTGAAGAGGTTGATAATTTTCCGGAGATGCCGGTAGCGACGAAATAGCCATTTCGATATCCAACACCATAAAAGGCCTCTTCATCCGGCTGCCTTACAAGCGTCCAATCCGCTCCGTCTTCAGAGATATAAATACCTCCCAATTGTCCAACGTTTACGAATACACCAGCCCCAAACTCAATATCACTGGGAATCCCCGACAAGCCAGTAGTTTCGACTTGATTCCAACTGAGACCATCATTTGAAGCATAAAACTCAGTTCCCGCACGGGCTAAAAATATCCCATTCCCGAACTCGACATCATCAAAGCGTTCGTGCTGTTCGTCGTAGGCCTTTGTCCAGCTTCTCGCGTCCTTGGAGACCCATACTTCGCCCTGACTAAAGGAGCCAGCGTCGATTCCTCCAACTGCCACAAATGTACTGTGTCCGTATTGTGTGGAGAACACGCTGATGGAGGATGGCAACCGCACCGTTTCCCATTCTCGACCGTTCTCTGAGACGATAAGCGTGGGGCCATCACCACTTCCAATAAACAGACCTTTTGCATAAGTTAATTGAAACAAACGATTCAAGTCAGGGAACTCAACCACCTCCACATCTTCATAGTCAGGTGACCAGGATATCGCATTCGTGACTCCGACGCTTACGAACACGCCTTCTGCAAAAACAACCTCGCTGTAGTCAACCGCTCCCACCTCATCAATGATCGTCCACTTGTCTAACGGTCCATTCAGGTCGTTATCTTCAACCGTAATAAGCGCCGAATCAGGTGCAGACAACAACTCGAGGTTATCCGATTTCAAATACAGCAAATGAGTTTCTTTACCCTCTCGGAGTTCGTCTTCGGGCGCCTCTATCAGAATACTTTTTGAAGTAAGATCCCCATCAGCCCATCGTAAATCGTAGCTATGGGTAAAATCACGGCCGGCTCCGGGAGTGGTATCAACAATCTCTAATTCCAATGAAGCGGCTCCGACGCCATCCCCTAGTCTCTCAACAAGGACTTCGACAGGTCCGTCTCCCTCTCCAACCGTATACTCTGCCGCGGCGAAACGAAATTGCGTACTTTTGTCTTCAATTTGGAGTATTGACGCAGCATCGATCATACTGAGCAATTCATCATCGAATCCTCGGAACAGCGCCCCAGAACCCACATATACACCAACGAGCAACCAAAGCTCTTCTTCTCCGGAACGAGCAACCACAGGACCTCCGCTATTGCCCGCATAACTATCGAGTGGATCGCCCCCCAGGTAGAGCCGGTTTTCAAAAGAGTAGCCAGCATCATAGACGATTGAAGGCACCTTACTAACCGTAATCCTCTCTCGCTCATTAGTCCTATGCATGACCCACTTACGGGAGTCTGAGCCACTATATTTCGCAGACGGATATCCAACAACTTCGAAAAAGCTTTTTTCGCCCAGATATCCGGACTCCGCGGCGCGCGGATGAATCGGTATAACCCCATTGGCCGTGGGAGCGTCGTCACTAAATATTAGTATCAGCGAATCCCGATTGAATGCTTCAAACGGAGAGGTGCCATCCCCACGATTCTCGTCGTACTCATGTAGCACATCATCGTATCCCGCCAAACTCACGATCGAGGCAACATTGTCAAAAGATTCGCTTGAGGAAGTAGATGCAGTCGGGTGCCAACGTTGATAGGCTCGCCAAGGTGAAGCGCCTTCCGGTAGTGATCCATCTTCCCAAGCCTCTGTCCAATACACATGAGCCGCAGTCAGGACGATCCCAGGCCCAACAGCAGTACCACTACCAGAACTCAATCCACTGAATTCCGAGTTTCCAGCAAAAACTCTACCCGCGTACACGTACGGCGCATCATTAACCAGTGCTGGATCCAATGGTTCTGACTCCGCCGACGTAAACCGGAGACCACCTAAAAGGATCGTGAGAATCAAACAATATTTAGTCTTCCGCATTTCAATTAAAGCTTCCAAATTGATGCCAATCGATTGACTGCACTGGCGATTTCGTCCTCAAACTCTGGATACTGATTTTCAGCTAGCCATGACGACATTCGATCATAAGCCGCAATGCTACGCTCCCGCATATCTGACCGGGAGTATAGGAGCGAGCCCGTTATCAAATTATGGGAATATGTTGAATTAAAGTTGGGGAAACTTGAAATGAAGGTTCTCTTTTCAGCGCCACTAATCGACTGATTCTCCAAATAGTTTTCCACGAGATTTATACCTTCAACGTCCATAGGATTTACTCTGGCGACCAACGTCGCCCGAAATCCGGGTTCATTCTCCAGAAACTCTGGAGTCCTGACCAAATAGTCAGTACCGACCGAAGCATGTATTTGGAAAAACCGATCAACAGAGATGGTTGCTGCATGGGCGATCGCACGGTTGGGCGGATTCGCTACAAGCTCCCCCAAACGCGCAATACCTGATAACTGGCCACCCGCTACTGCCGCATCAAACGCATGAAGATAACCAAAGGAGGGTTCTTCCAACCAGGCCCCCATTTCGAGCAGCTCTGAGACTTTGCTTTCCAGGAAACGCTTATCTTCAGGAACTGAGGCATGTTTGGATAAGGTCCGCAGAGAGATTGCCCACTCATCGGCACTTGCTGATGTATTCAAAATATCTTTACCGACTGCTACCGCACGTCCTGGATCGAGTTCTTCCAATATATCTAGAAGCGCAGTTCGAAACGTAGGATAAGTATCTAAAAAACCATTCGCACTTGGAGAAAAACGACCGAATGCGAAACCATCTACTCTCGACAAGAGCACTGACTCTATGGCTGAAGCCACCGCAAGCGATTCTTCATTCCTTAACCAAGAGAAAAGGTCCTGAATAACAGCCTGACCAGCAGATTCTCCGTTCACAGTCTTCAGTCGATCCAGTTCAGACAACATACGTACTTCAATCGCCGTTTGCGCACTACCTTGATCTGTAACCGCTCCATCTCCTAAGTTTCCAACGTCTTTGTGAAGCATATGTGAATCACTTGAGTCTACGACTTCATCTAAAAGGGAATCCTGCTTGGACAACTGAATCCAAGCAAGCCAAGCGACTAGGAGTACCCCTAGAAACGCCAATCCCGTTTTCCACATGATATGCATACTTAACTATACGAGGCCCAAAGCCCTGAAAGATTCAATAACTGTCGATTAATTGACGACTTTTTTTCCAATTAAGAACAAAAGACCAACCGTTATAAGTGGAAAAAGAAGAAAGAAGGTCCACAAAGGAAATCCCGCACCAATCGCCAGATAACCCGTAACAGCTGCGATTACCATAACGGTAACAGCATAGACTACCTGAGTGCTCACATGATCGATATGATCACAACCCGATGCTATTG
>CALGUT010000717.1 GCA_937920335.1 uncultured Opitutales bacterium | reverse complement strand
GCTTTCACTGCCGCTAGGCACCGTCAATAGCGGCTCACCAATCACTCCGAAGTCTGTCACTAAAACAGAGAACTCAACCGGATTAAGAGGAAAATCTATCTCTACAGTTTCATCAAACTCTACAAATGCACGAATGACCTCCTGTCCCTCCACGTTTTTCGCTTCAACGAACAACCCGTCACGACTGGTTTCAATTGGACCCAGATATTCTACCCCGAATTCCGAGATAAAATCTCGAGACACGGTATCCAGTAACTGCAGGGGACGATTGAGTTCTTCTGCTATGCTAGTCTCCATCATGATAAGGGAGTCGTCCCAACGAATATTTGCCTCATACGGCGCGGCCAACAACACCTCAGGTTCCCAAACACTTGGATCAGTGCGAATAGGGCCCGAGTAGTTTCTAGACGTTGGTAAAAATATAGGTTCCGAATCGAACAAATATGCACGTTGTTCCAACTCATCACTCGCCAGCGGAATATCCTCGGACTTTACCACAAGGAAACTCTCTGGTCTTTTTCTCTCCGGAGGCGCGTCAATATCGAGGCTAAACAAAAAGAAGACGCCTATGTGTGCGACCAGGGCCACAATCAAGAACAAGAACACCCACCTCTTATATCCCCCTGACTCAGAGGGCTGATTTTCAGCAACTTTCACTGGAAGGTGGGTAGATCGATTACTTCTTTCTCTCCTGCTACATGCACCTTCGTAAATCCAGCCTTCTTGGCCTCACTCGAGATTTTGAAGAATATATCGATGTTGATCGCGGGATCCAGCCTCAGCAACAACGTCGCGTTCTCCTCTCCATTCAAATACTCACGAGCCTTCTCAGCAAACTGCGAAAGCTTCAGGTTTTGCCCTTCGAAAAGGAGCATGTTGTCCCGCTTGACGGTTAAAACAGCGGTAACCCCAATTCCTGTGACCAAGTTCTCACCGACCTCCAAATCAACTGCGACACCCTGTGGCAGCACAAACGGCGTGCTAAATATACCGAAAAACACCACGATGATTAGGATATCTATTATCGGAACTACTTCCAAGTTCGATTCCGGCCGAGTCCTTATAAAACGTTCGAGATTTAGGGGCTGACTAAACATACTTAAACAGACTCCTCTTCCAAAACCATGGGGGTCGCTTCATCCCGGACGTCTCTAGCGATGAATTTAAGCATCTCGTTACTCGTCCATTCCATATCACGCACCAAAGCTCGTACACGACCGTGCAAGAAGTGGAATCCCAAGTAGCTAAGGACAGCTACTGCGAGACCGCAGGCAGTGGTAATTAATGACTCCCACATACCGTTCGCCAACAGCGTAGCATCCGAATAGTTCCCTGCCTGCTCCATATTATAAAAGGTCTGCGCCAGTCCCAGGACCGTCCCAAGCAAACCCACCAGGGGTGCTGATTTCGCTAGCGCCGCCAAAGTCGCCAATCTCTTTTCCAGAACCGGGATTTCGACCATCGCAGCTTCCTGTATTTCAAATCGGATCTTCTCTTCAGGTTCCCCAAAATGAAGAAGACTCGCTTTGACAACTGCGGGCACAGGGCCAGGTGTCTCTTCACAAAGGGTGAGCGCTTCGACCAACCGCTGTTTTCTCACAATATTTTTGATGCCAGTTACAAACTCGGAGGACCGAATCTGACCACGGTGTAAGAATAATACGCGCTCGATAAAAACAAGAAAGCCGATCAAACTCATTCCGAGAAGGATCCACATTATCGGTCCTCCTTTTTCCAACAAACTGAGATCAAATCCACTCATAATTACCCTTTTTTCTGAGCCAACCGGCTCAATTTACCCTCTGCAAGACTATTGAAGGGCAAGCCCCTGTCAGGAATGAATGAATAAACTCGACGGGCAGCCTCAATATCACCCAGTTCCTCAAGCGCTTCACCAAGAGATATAATAATCCGTGACATCCAGTACCGGCCGGTTGATCCAAGCTGGGCGGATTGATCGTCGTCGATTAAAAACTGGTTTATTGCTATCCAATAAATCTGGATGACTCGCTCCGTGTTGTCCCGCCGGTCGTAGGAGAAAGCCCACTTGTAACTTGCTTCAACCCGTAAATCAATAGGCAACTCCGGAAGCTCAGCCAGTCGCTCAAACTTTCCAATTGCTTGATCAATGCGTGCTTGAGAGGTGTCCGTTTGCGCAAGAATACACTCAGCCTGAGCCATTTCAACGATTGCGCGATCCTTGTGGTTCGGGAACATTACCAGTAACTGCTCAAACACCACTTCCGCTCCGCCAAAATTATTAAAACTACGAAGCAGATTACCTTGATTCAACCGGCCATAAAAAATCAGCGGATGGTCGGGGAATTTTTCAGCCAATCGGTTCAGAATGACATTCGCCTCTCGCAGCGTTGAATCTGTTCCTCGACGCAGAGCGTTGATCGCCGCTTCATACAATGCAACCGGAGTAAGCTCACTGGTTGGGTAATTGTCTTCCAGCTCAAAATACCGTCGCTGCGCATCTACAATCCTATTTTGCGATGCGTCGTAACGCGCTTCGACCAAATAACTCTGAGCCGCAGCTCTCGTACTCGGAAACTCTACACGCACGGATTCAATCAGCTCGAGCCCCTCTTCCTCTCTACCGGAGAAAATAAGCGCCTGAGCCTCTATGATCTGAGTAAGACTAGCGACTTGAATACCCAGTGCGGGTTCTATGGTTCCCTCTGCATCTCTCAACACCGTTCTAACCTCACCCGCCAATACCGGAGTCGCATCGTAGTCGTGAGTGCTGAGAGATAACTGACAGCGAAACCACAAAAGCCGGAGCCATAAGGATACCGGTAACACCTCACGAGCCTCTTGAGTTAACCAATTACTCAACACCTCATAGGCTTCGCTTTGCTGATTATTCCGGTGCATGGCCGTCAGCAAATTCCAAAAAGAACGCCACTTCTGAATAGGATCGATTGTATCGTCGGCCTCATAAAGCTCCATGTGCTCAGCGGCAGCGTCCAAGTCCCCCGCATTGATATCGGAAAGCACCCACTGAAAAAGAATCGTCCCCCGATCCACGGTCGATTCAGCCTGTTCGATAGCCAGTCCATAGGACTCGGAGGCATCGGAATAATCTCCTGCCTGGAAAAAACAATCGGCGACGAGTAACTGTATTCGGTTCCTGTCAGCCTCATCGACTACAATATTACTCAATTCGATTAAAAGACCAGCCGCTGTTCTATAGCGCTGTCTCTGAAACGCGATCAAGACCAACAAACGCAATGTGGATTCTCGCAACTCAGGATCCGGATCCCCCTGCAACAGTTTTTGGCATTCAGTTTCTGAAGCTTCGTAATCGCGAAACCAATAAAGGAGCTGCCCCCGATTATAGAGAATCTGATTCGACAACCGGTCTGGTAAGGTTTGCGGATCTAACCCGGCCGTAAACGAAAGGAGCTCTTGTATCTCGTCTGCACTAGTTGCAGAAGCGACCAATTCTTGCAGTGCCCGCAACCGCAAGTCAGTGGATACACCGACGGAAAGTAGTCGTCGAAAAGCCTCACGCCCTGCAACGGTTTCACGTTCAGAAATGATTCCTAAGAGCAGCAATAGCTCGTCGCGGATATCGAAGTCAGCCTCAAGAATTCGTGGCAATGTGGTTTGAATCGCATTTACCGCTTCATCCGGCTGATCCAACGCATACAATCCGATCACATACTCCTTCGCAAATTGAAGTCCGATGCGTTTACCCTGGCGAATCTCTACCTCAGAATCTGCTTTCAACCGATTAAGATCTCCCTGATCGAAACGATTACCTTCTAGTAGAAGCGTTCTGTAAATCAGTAGATCAATTTGCGCCCGTTGGGCTGGAGAAATCGCCGCAGCCCGAGCTCGGTTGAGGAACGATGTCTCATCATCATCCTTTTGTGAGCGAATATCCAACAACCCCTGCAACATTAAGTACCACGGAATCTCGATTGCCTCCAGGTCCTCTTCTTCAACCCGGTCAATAAATCGCTCCGAAACCGAACGATCATCGTTAAAGTAGCTAACCAACGCCCGGCGAAGATTGAATCGCGAGTCTTGAATATCGCCGAATTGACTTAATGTCTCATCCGCACGGTCAATCTCACCTAACGCTATCAATGCAGAAATTCTGTTCAGCTCCAATTCCAACTTGATGAACTCGTTCGATTGGCTATCCACGAGTAATTCGTCGTAGAGCCCCACCGCAATCGAGGCGAGTCCCGAGCGTAAAGCATTGTCTGCTGCTTCCTTCTTCCAAAGGAGCCTGCGTTCGCTTTCCTCGGTTTCCTGTAACAACGCCTCAACCAGGGGTACCAGAGTAGGCTCAGATACTTGAGTAAAGCCGATACATGAACCTGATAACAGGATCATCACGACGAGTCCGGAAACACGAATCATAGATAGGAACTAATGTATAATTTGAGCAGGAGCTCAGAAAAAAGACTATATGTGACGGGAGTCTTCTTCATCCTTAGCGGTATAACCACTATCCTGCCGATCATGGTTTACCTGGTTTTTCTTTAAATAAGCATCATAAACATCATCTGCCGTCATTCCCAGAACCTGCCCTAAGGAAATTAGAAAATGGAAGAGATCTACGACCTCAACCCGGGCATTTTGTTTATCGAAATCTTGATATTTTGCCCACCACTTCCAGGGAACGGAATCAATAAGCTCAGCCATCTCTTGCTGCATCGCCCGAGTGTAATTAAGCACCCACTTAGCTTGTTCTTCTTCTGTAAGGTCGTCCGTGTTAACTCCAATTCGTTTATTGAGCTGATCCTGAAGTTTAAAAATTTCCTCGAGTTTATCCATGGGAGAGAGATTTGGCCAACCCCTCTACCGGGGCAAGTCGAATTCGGAAGGCATTTCTGCCCGAGTGAACCGAATACGATCAAAGAAATCATCGGATCACCCATTATTACCTTGTCAAAAATTAGCGTACTTCTGAATGATGCACCTTTAAAACCAAGGTCACCGAACGACAACGTAGGCTATTAACCGGCACCACACGAATGACTTGCACACCTGAGAACTCATTCTGTCTCTCTCCCGAGCCGACCCTACCCGATACCACAACCCGTGACCTCCCTGATACATCCCAAAATCATAAAACCAAAATCTTATCATGCCCGAATTTGAAGAGGCCAAACCTGTTAACACTAAAACCGACTACGAGCTGAACTCAGATAAATATCCAGCCAAGTCTGAATCTTCACAACCGTCCGTACCAACTCCACCGAGACCCGCTCAACCAAGCCAGTCAAGCGGCCAAAGGCGATCACGCTACAAAAGCGAACGTAAGCCAGCTTTCACAAGACCCAAACCCACGAGTTCAACCGAACCTTCAAAACCGCATAAAACGGACCACGAAGATCGACCTCCCAAACCATCCTCTAGTCGAACTCCAGACGAGACCTCGAGTAGCGATTCCTCAGAGGAGAGAAAGTCAAGACCGCCGCGCAACCGGCAAAACCGCAATCGCCGAGGTCCACGGGATGAGCAAAAAGCCGGTGAAGAAAGTTCAAATCGCAGTAATTCTGGGGAAAACACGGGGAACCGAAACAATCGGAATCGAAATAATCGGAATCGAAACCCTAGAAACAATTCCGATAAGGACTGGAAGCCGCGCTCAGACAGCAACCGCGATCGCCGACCCAGACAAGCACCCGTCAAGAAAGGCTTTTTTGCTTCAATAATCACTACAATCAAGGGCATTTTCGGAATCAAAGAAGAAGCACCTAAACGGGAATACAAACCTCGTAACCCGAACAACCGACGCCCTCGCCGCAGAAAGAACAGCAACCAGGGGAATCGCCCTAAGGGCCAAGGCGAAAACCGCCGAGGCGAACAAAAAGACAACCGCCATACCGAAGGAGGCGAAGTAAAGAAATTTGCCAAAAAGCGACCTCGTCGCAGAAAAAGGCGTCCGAATCCAGAGAACAAACAATCGGGCGAAAACACACCCAAACCTTCCTCAGAAAAACCCTCCACGCCCAAACCTTCCACTGACGCATAAGCGATCCCCCTAACCTCCTATGGAAGTAATGCGAATTGAGGGAGGTAATACTCTCAGCGGAACCCTTTCAGTAAGTGGCGCGAAGAACGCTGCCCTACCCATCTTTGCGGCCACTCTGCTGACCAGTGAAACCTGCTATTTGGAAAACGTGCCCAACCTGAGTGATATCCGGTTCATGGCACAAATCCTTCAACACCTGGGTGCGGAAGTCGGACAGACAGCGCCCACCAGCTGGAAAATCACTGCCAAAGAAATCAATCATCGTGCGCCCTACGATCTGGTTCGCAAGATGCGAGCCTCGGTCTGCCTGATGGGGCCGCTTGCCGGACGACTCAAGAAAGCGGAAATCTCGCTTCCCGGAGGCTGTGTAATTGGTCCCCGTCCCATCGACATGCACCTCAAAGGGTTCGCCGGTCTCGGGATGGAGGTAACCGTCGATAAGGGCTACATCTTTCTTGATGCCACCAACGCGGCCGGAGATTCTATTTTCCTCGGCGGGCGGCATGGCAGTACTGTCACAGGTACCGCGAACGTTCTCATGGCAGCTGTTCTAACTCCTGGAAAAACGATCATTGAATGCGCGGCCTGTGAACCTGAAGTGGTCGACCTTTGCAAAATGCTGGTGAGCATGGGTGCCAATATCGACGGAATCGGAAGCCCCACCCTGACCATTCGGGGCGTCGACAAACTGGGAGGATGCACCTACAGTATTCTTCCCGACCGCATCGAAGCAGGAACATTTCTTATTGCGGGTGCCCTCGCAGGAAAAAATCTCACCGTCACCAATCTGCGGGTTGCCGACCAGGGAGCACTTCTCGACAAGCTCAAAGAAGCTGGCGTCAATTTCAAGATCGACTCAGCGACTTCGATAACCGTCAGCAAGAGCGACCAACCACTTAAACCGGTCGACGTCGTGACCCACCCTCACCCGGGCTTTCCCACCGACGTGCAGGCTCAGATGAGCACACTTATGTCCATCACACCGGGCATCAGTATTGTCACGGAGAAAATTTTCCCTAACCGCTTCATGCATGTTCCTGAGTTACAACGTATGGGAGCAGATATCGCCATCGAAGGTCCCAATGCGATCGTAAAGGGTCAATCCAGACTCTCCGGGGCACCCGTTATGGCTTCAGACTTGCGGGCCAGCGCCGCCTTGATTCTTGCCGGTCTGGTCGCTGAAGGCACCACCTGGGTTCTGCGTATTTATCACCTGGATCGTGGCTACGATAAGATTGATGAAAAACTACGGGCCGTCGGTGCCGTAATCGAGCGCCTTCCCGAGAAGGATATGCCTCAAGACTTGAATCCCGAAGACGCCTGACCTTGAACGAAGGTGCAACAGGCCATCCGGAAGACAAAGGGGTAGATTTTCTTCAAAACGCGCTCGATAGCAAAAACGCGACCACAGACAACGCTCTGCGACCCCCAAGTTTTCATGATTTCACCGGTCAGGCTAAGACACTCGAACGACTCCAAATCATGGTGGGTGCGGCCCGGGATCGCGGAGACGCCCTCAGTCACATTCTCTTCAGCGGCCCTCCCGGCCTGGGGAAAACAACCTTGGCTCTCATCCTCGGCAACGAAATGGACCGCACCGTCCGCATCACCTCGGGACCGATCATTGAGAAACCCGGAGACCTTGCGGGCTTGCTGACCAACCTTGAGGAAGGCGACGTGCTTTTCATCGACGAAATTCACCGGATATCAAAAACAGTCGAAGAATACCTTTACTCAGCTATGGAGGACTTCCGGATCGATATCATGATCGATCAAGGGCCCAACGCCCGGAGTGTCCGCTTGAACATTCCCAGATTTACATTGGTCGGTGCAACCACGCGCATGGGTATGCTCACAGCCCCTCTTCGCAGTCGCTTTACCTTACAGACACGCCTCGACTACTACGATCACGCAGCTCTCAACACGATCATCATGCGTTCCTGCAATCTCCTGGAAATTCCCTTCAAAAACGAAGGCACTCGAGAAATAGCACGACGCGCAAGAGGCACCCCTCGGATTGCCAACAACCTCGTTCATTTTGTCCGTGACTACGCACAGCAACGAGGTGATGGCGTCATAAATTTAAAGATGGCACAGGCCGCTCTCGAACTCCTCGAAATCGACGCTAATGGACTCGACGAGATGGATAAACGTCTCATGCGTATTATGGCTACCAACTACCGTGGGGGTCCCGTAGGCCTCAGCACCCTCGCCGTTGCAGTCGGTGAAGAAGAAGAAACCCTCGCCGAAGTCCACGAACCCTTTCTGATACAAGAGGGTTACATCCAAAGAACCCCTCAAGGGAGAATACTCGCTGCCAAAGGGTACCAAGCCATTGGACTGGAAGCCAGCCTAAGCCGGGATTATGGTCCTGATCAAGAGAAGCTAGAAATCTAGCCTCAGCACAGCTTTGAAATCGTAAATATTCTTATAAAAAAGTCGAAGCGACAGCTGACAACAGACACCGCTTCTAAGGTGCACATGCTCTACCAATCGCATGAAACATCACGCATACAGCTGTCTCATTTTGTGGGCCTTGCTACCACCTCTTTTAGTTGGGCAAACATCCAATTCAGAACAAGCACCGAACTTGGATCCCGTTATCGAGGCGTTCGATCCGTGGCTCGATCCTCCTCAGCAACAAACCGACGTTCCTCAAGCACCGTCAGCGACTCCCGCTAGCGAATGGACCTTTCACAAGACCGCTGACGGCATTCACCCCGATGCTAACGAACAGCAAATGATGTGGCTGATGAACCGTGCGCGAACCAATCCCGAACGAGAGGGTATCTGGCTAGCAGGAATCACTCAGGGAAACGTCGCAAATGCAGTTCGTTATTTTAAAGTAGACTTGGATATTCTCAGAGCAGAGTTCGCAGCCCGCACGGAAACACCGCCCGCCGCTTTCGACAACCGCATTTATCAAGGCTCAGTCGATCACTCAGATGACCTTATCAACCGTGACGCACAAGACCACAACGGTCAGTTCGACAAAATCAGAGCATATTTTTCCTTCAACGGAGGCTCCGCCAGTGTGTATTCATATTCTAAGGACGCTATTCACGCACATGCCGGATTCAATATCGACTGGGGAGGAAATGATGGCACCGGTATGCAATCCGGCCGAGGTCACCGACAAGCCCTCATGGGTAGTCGCACCAATGCCGGCATCGCCATGGTCCCCGATAACGACAACAGTAACAAAGTCGGTCCCCTTGTAACGAGCATCGGTTATGTGAATGCTAGAACAAGCTCCACGAACCACTACAATCGCTTCATCGTTGGAACCGTCTGGACTGACTCAAACGGAAATGATCAGTACGATGCAGGTGAAGGTCACGGAGGCGTTTCTGTGATCCCAGATCGAGGAGACTTTTATGCGACGACCGGTAATGAAGGTGGCTTCTCCATTCCCGCCACCGAAACTGGCATCTATACCATCACCGTATCGGGTGGTGACATTTCAACCCCTGAACAACGAATCGTCAATGTGGGTTCAGAAAGCGTGTTGATGATTTGGAATCAAGCCGACACCTGGGATGATCCGGTCAATAACACAGTTCCAGAGGCACCGAAAGTGCGCGTGGAAGTGATTAACGGACAAACCCGGATGACCTGGGAAGAAATTGACGGGCTAAATTACCAGCTTCGCCAGTCAACCAATCTGGTTACCTGGCAAAACGATAACCGGAGTATCCTGACCGACGGTCCAAGTCGGTATTTTGCACTGACGCAAAGCGATATCGCCCAACGCCGGTTTTTCGACCTTCTGGTAACGCCGGAATAATCTGAAAGGTTAAATCTTCGGCTGTAAAAAGGTTCGGGAGTTAAATCCTTTGACCTGAGCTTCATGTCGTTTCACGATAAAACCCATGAAGAGCTTGTTGCACCTATGGTTGATACTACTCATTCCATTTTCATTGTTCGCAGCTCCCGAAAACGAATGGCTGTTTCATAAAACCGAAGATGGCGCACACCCTAACGGAAACGAGCAGCAAATGTTCTGGCTAATGAACCGGGCAAGAACCAACCCGATTGAAGAAGGTAAATGGTTGGTAGGTGACATTCTTTCCCTTCCCAGCAGCGTGACCAACGAATTCAATTTTCGGGGCATTAGTAAACAATTGGTCAGAGATGAATTTGCGTCCATTGCCCCCAAACCTCCCAGCGCCTTTGACCGTCGGCTCTATGAGGCCTCCAAGGCACATTCCGAGTATATGATTTCCATCGATACCCAAACACATGATGGGCAATTCACACGAGTTTCCCAAGCGGGTTTCTCAGGAAACGGAGGTGCCGCAAGTGTCTTCTGGCGCGCACAGGATGGGGTGCATGGGCATGCAGTACTCAATATAGACTGGGGAGGAGGCACTCCCGATGGCTTGCAAACCGGCCGCGGCCACCGCCAATCCATACAATCCACCAATGGTTTGTGGACCAATGCAGGCATCGCCATGGTGGAGGAAAACAACTCCAGCACACAAGCTGGGCCACTGGTCACCAGTATCGCTTATTACCGAGCCTCAACGTTTGGAACCACAGACCACTACAATCGTTTCATCGTAGGAACCATCTGGACTGATACCAATGGCAACAGCCAATATGATCCCGGAGAAGGTCATGGCGGCGTCACCGTGATGCCGGACATCGGACAATTCTGGGCGACAACGGCCGATTCTGGTGGGTTCGCCATTCCAGCTACTGAAGAGGGAACTTATACCCTCTCCATCTCGGGCGGTGCCATCACCGAACCGCAACAGCGAGTCGTCCAAGTAGCAGACCAAAACGTCCTCATGCTATGGAATGAAGTAGATAAGTGGCCGGACCCCCCTGTTGCTGAGGCTCCACTCCTGCAGGTTGCACGCAACGAAACCATCGGGTTCACCTTCGAAGTAAAAGCCGGCCAGAGTTATCAATTACGAAAAAGTACAGACCTAAACAACTTTGAAAACGATGATCGCCCTATTAGGGAGTGTTTGTGAATTCAGAATCGAAACCAAATAAAAATAGCAGCAATGG
>CALGUT010000716.1 GCA_937920335.1 uncultured Opitutales bacterium | reverse complement strand
ATGGACAGTCGTTTACCGTGAAGACCAACTATGGAAAAGTCTATGTTGATGACGCGCAAGTGATCAAAACAGACATCATGGCCAGCAACGGAGTGATCCATGTAATCGACTCAGTGATACTGCCGAATTCTTAATTTCAGGTTCAATCCTATCATGAAGGGTCGGGTCGAGAGCCCGGCCCTTTTTTATGCTTAGATGTAGCGGACTTTCGTTTTCCACCCTATGACCGTATTTAGTATTTTGACTCTGTTTTCTGCCGTATCGTTTTTATGCTATGCGATTAGTTGCCTGGTTACCTCAGGCATGCTTGCCGAATTCGAACGCTATGGAATTGCGCGTTATCGATTACTCGTCGGCATTTCTCAGTTGTTTGCCGTTGCCGGTTTGCTTCTGGGGTTGTGGGTACCTTGGATGGGGGTACTAGCATCTGGAGGGTTGGCTCTGCAGATGTTACTGGCGCTGATAGTGCGGTTCAGAATTGGGGACGGTTTGCTGAGGGCTTTCCCTGCAATTATTTATTTCCTTTTGAATACCAGCTTGGTTGTTTTTTACATGAGAGCTAACTAATTCCGACGAATAATAGTATCGGGAATCGTGATACTGTAACTGTTTAGGATAGGCTCTGTCTATACCCTCTTGATTTAACCGGTTTCGTGTTGGAGCAAGGGGGGCTTATGGAATATCATTTGGGGAATGAAACCCCACGGGTTCGATTAGCAGATTCCGTTTGTAGCTTTGTCATTTGATGGCGAAGCGATTCTCGGCGATATCGGCAAGGCGGAGGAGGTTGAGCTCGGCGGGAGAAAGGGTGGCGCGGTGAGCGATAACTTCGCCGAGGAGTTTGGGGTCGTCAGTGATGATCTGGTTGACGCCCATGCCGATCATTTTATTCATCTGCTGGACGTTGTTGACGGTCCACACGTGGACTTCCAGATTGGCGAGCTTCGCGCGGTCGATGAGATCTCGGGTGACCGATCCGGCGCTGACACTGATGAGTTCGCCTCCGAGTTTGGTGACGTTGCCGATGGCTGAAGTGACGATGATTCCGGTGCGGAGCTCGGGGCCGGCTGCGCGGGCGCGTTGAAGACCGGCGTAGTCAAGTGAGGTAAGGATGCAGTCTTCGGTGAACGCGTTCTCTCTAACGATGCGGACAACTTCTTTGGCAAGCTGCTTTTGGTGGCCATTGAACTTGAGTTCGATGTTGAGCTTTGTCTTACCCTTTACGGCCTTGATTACTTGATCAAGCGTGGCCAGTCGCTGGTCGCTGTAATCGGGCGAGAACCAGCCGCCACTGTCGAGATCCTTAAGCTCGTCGAAGCTCACTTCCCAAATGCCTTTTCTGATGCCAAAGACACGTAGCAGGTCCTTGTCGTGGACGAGGACAACGGTGCCGTCGCTCGTTTCCTGAACGTCGATTTCTACGTATTCGGCCCCTTCTTCGGCCGCGAGCAGAATGGCGGCCATGGTGTTCTCGGGTGCGGTGATCGAGCTGCCGCGGTGGGCAGTGATGCCGACGTTCTCGGGGAGTCGGTTTGTTTCCAGAATCTTCATCGCGGCGTAACCGGAAAGCGCGGCAAAGATCACGGCGACAATCCAGCCAATACGGAGCAAAGCGGTAACCTTGTTGATCAGGTTGCTTTCTCCTTCGGTCAGGGCCACGGGGAGCGTGACTTCAGGCCCCCATTCCATGAAGCATTTTGAGATTTTACAGGCGAGCAACGAGTAAACCAATAGGCCGACTACACCGGCGCTGATAACTTGAACGACGGCGAGGATGGCGGTCATCGATATCACCAGGCTAACTCGCTTTCCGGCCAGGCCGAGTAGGGTCCATTCCAGCGCGAAGATGATGATCGAAAGCGCGAGAAACAGGAGCATTGTGATAAGTGCCCAGCGAAGAAGCATCATCATGAGTTCCTTCCTGTGCGGACGAGCGATTGCGGTACTCGCTTTAAGCGCTTGTGCCGGGCTGGCATCGGTCAATAGCACAAGGGGTATCGAAAAGATCCAATCGATAAAGCGACGGCCGGCGACAACGATGAAGGCGAGTGCGGAGCCCCCGGCGATGGCAACAGTTATCCAATAGGCGGGTGGCTTGGCTATGAGGTAGTAGTTGATGTCGCTTTCGGTGAGAAACTTCAGATAGGCGAGACCTGTAATCGCCAAACAGGGAATGGCTATGAGTAAGTAGACGAAGAACTGGCGGATCGAGAGGCGCCAGAGCTTGGGTAGCGATACCACCAGGAAGCGAAGAAGTCGGGGTAGGTTTATATTGGCCCCACGATGGATGGCCAGAGCGAGAGCGATGAGTCCGCCGAATTCGAAGAACAGCAGCGCAAAGGCGAGGCTAATGACGGTGGCGAGATAGAGCTGCCCGTTGACCGATAGTAGGAAATTAGCGATGTCGTAGTTGCTGATAGCGCCGTTACCAGACAGTTTGATCAGGCGGGTAGTTAACCAGGCGACCAGTGGGGTAAACAGAATGGCTCCGAGCAGACGAAATAGGACCTCGAAACCCACAAACTGAGGTAATCCCTCACGTAGCGTTTTACGGCTAGAGAAGGTTTGGGTCTCTTTAGATTTATTCACTGATAGAAAATTGCTTCTGGGCTATGCGGTCGCACGGGTGGGGTAGAAGTGAAGAAGCGAATACAGCATTCATGCTTACTCGAAACGGATAAATGTTCTAAAAGTCAATGGTTTGGCGGCAGGGGGGGGTATTTTCGGAAGACTGTGCTCAGGAACTGATGACGCTTTCTGGACTATGTCAATTTGTTCGATATGACGTAAGACTATTCCTTGCGGGTGGCTGAATAGTCGCTTTTGGCAGGTTCCCCGACTGTGGTAGAAATTAATTTAGTGAACGCTATTTGTTTGATCTGAAGACGGACCTTGCTGAACTTACGAACCGGAACGTCGATCCGCTGCTTAAAAAAGTGCGTGATAAACCGCGACAATAGCTCATAACGTGGACGTCTACTATCGGTGATCGAAACTTACCCAAACATGAGACATAATTTGCTACCTGTCTTTCTCATTATCGGACTTGGTAATACATTGTATGGCGTTGACGAGGAAACGGTGGATTTCGCCCATCAGATTGTTCCCATTTTAAAGCAACACTGCATCGAATGCCATGGTGGGGACGAAGCAAAGGGCGGTTTCTCCATCAACACTCGTCGTTTATTTTTAGAGGGAGAAGCGGCCATACCGGGTAATGCGATGGAGTCTTATTTTCTCGAATTGATTGAGGATCCCGATCCGGAATTCAGGATGCCACAAGAGGATAATCCTCCGCTTCCAGATGCCGAAGTGGCTTTGTTGAAACGATGGGTTAACCAGGGTATGGATTGGGAGCCCGGCTTTACCTTTGGAGAGCCGGCTTATGAGCCATCTCTGCGGCCACGCAATCCTGACCTACCTGAAGCGGTGGCCGGTCGTGACCATCCGGTTGATCGATGGATCGATACCTATCTGGCGGACCGCCAGTATACACGCCCGGAACCGATAACGGACGCCCAATTCCTGCGCCGGGTTTCGCTGGACTTGGTCGGGTTGCTGCCCACACCTCACGAAACACGAGCCTTTCTATCGGATCGGTCTACCGAAAAACGGGATCATCTGATTGATGAAATTCTGGCAAGAAATATCGACTACACCGAGCACTGGCTCACCTTTTGGAATGACTTGCTGCGCAATGACTATGACGGCACCGGATTCATCACTGGAGGGCGAACTCAAATCAGCAGTTGGCTCTACGACGCCCTGAAAGAGAATAGACCCTTCGACGTAATGGTGCGGCAACTCATAGCACCTCCCAATGAGGAGAGCGCCGGGTTTATTAATGGGATCAAATGGCGCGGAGAAGTTAGCGCGGGTCAGAGCCTGCCCATTCAATTTTCGCAAAATATTTCGCAGTCCCTTCTGGGAATCAATATGAAGTGTGCTTCCTGCCATGACAGCTTTGTTGATCGCTGGACTCTGGAAGAAGCTTATGGTCTGGCTGCGATCTTTTCCGAGGAACCGATGGAACTCTATCGGTGCGACCTACCGACCGGGGTGATGGCTCAAGCTGCTTGGCTTTTTCCTGAAATCGGCCAGGTCGATCCGGCAGCACCAAAGCGGGAGCGTCTCACCCAACTGGCTGACCTATTTACCCATCCTGAAAACGGACGAGTTCCACGGACCCTTATTAATCGGCTTTGGGGTCAATTGATGGGACGTGGGATTGTTCACCCGTTGGACGCGATGGGAACCGAGCCGTGGAATACTGATCTTCTGGATTGGCTGGCTACGGATTTTCAACAAAACGGTTTTGATATCAAGCGAACCCTGCGTCTGATCACTACCTCTCAGGCTTATCAAAGCCGGGCCGTAAGCACGGCATCCGGTTCGGACAAGGATCCCTACGTTTATCGGGGACCGGTCGCTAAGCGCTTCACGGCAGAGCAATTCGCAGATGCTATCTGGCAGATAAGTGATAGGGCGCCGGCTTCCATGGACGCTCCTATCGAACGCGACGAAATTCCGACCGACTTGGCTGAAGAGTTCGCGGTATCCAGTTCATGGATATGGGGGGCTTCGCTGGACGACGGGCTGCCCCCACATGGAGAAAACGTATTGGTGCGACGAGTATTCATGCCTGGAAAGCCGGTTCGTTTTGCGGGTATCATTGCTGCTGCCGACAATGCCTTCGAACTGTATCTTAATGGTGAGCCGATTTTCAACGGTAGTGGTTGGAAGGATCTTAAGACTGGAGCCATCACGTCTCGACTCGTGATAGGGGAAAACGAAATCCTGATCAGTGCGGAAAACCGTGGTTCTCAACCCAACGCGGCCGGGGTTTTTTGCGCGGTACGAATCGACTATCAAGATGGCTCTCATGAAGTCATCGTAACCGACGATCAATGGCAGTCCAGTCAGTCTATGCCGGAGGGAACTGGTCCGGATGACTGGGAAGTGGAATCCATTACGTGGGATACCGCACGGGTGGTGGAAGACACCAGTTGGGAGAAGGAAACCAGCGCTAAAACCGGTACCTCCTTGGCACAGGCATTGGTTGGTAGCGAATACCCAGTGCGGGCATCGCTGGTCAAGACCGACAATCTGATGCGGGCGCTTGGTCGCCCTAATCGGGACCAAATCGTCACCTCCCGTCCGAATGAGCTCACGACCTTGGAGGCCGTTAATTTATCCACCAACTCTCAGCTTATCGAACACCTGCGTTTGGGAGCCAGTCGGTTAATTCAAAGCACAGAGTCAGACCCTAAAGCCCTGGTTGACGAAATCTACCTGACCCTAATGACCCGCTTACCAACGAGGAGTGAAAAGCGACTCCTTTCCAAAAATCTGGGGCGTAAGCCAGATGTCGAGGCGGTTACCGATTTGCTCTGGGCGCTTGTCGTCACACCCGAATTCTTTATCATCCGATAAATCCCTCACAGCCAACCAAGCCATGCATTTCGAAATTGATCCGACCACTCTCCCAAGTATTGCCCGTCGCGATTTTCTTAAGAAACTCGCTCTCGCTTCGAGTGCGGCCTGGATGTCGGGAGCACCTCAAATGGTAAGAGGGAATGACGTGCAACACCCAGCGGCCCGTGCCGATGCCTGTATCCTCTTGTGGATGGCTGGGGGCATGGCGGCCCCGGAGACTTTCGACCCGAAGCGTTACGCGCCCTACCACCCTGGCATTGCGGTCAATTCTGTGCTCAGTACCTTTCCTTCGATCGATACGGTGGTGGATGATATCAAGATCTGCAAGGGACTCGAACATATCGCCGGTGTTATGGATCGGGGAACCCTGATACGTTCAGCCGTTCAACCCGACTTGGGCAGTATTTTGCATTCGAGGCACCAATATCATTGGCACACTGGTTATGTGCCTCCGCAGACCGTGGCGTGTCCTCATATCGGCGCCTGGGTGGCGCGCGTGCTTGGCCCTCGTAACGCTGTGATGCCGCCGTTTATCAACATTGGTCAACGCTTGGAGGGAGTCGGTGAAAAAGAGGAACTCAAGGCCTTTACGACGGCGGGATTTTTTGGAAGCGAGTATGGCCCGATGAATTTGCCGTTTCCGGAGGAAGCGGCTCAGTCCGTGCGTCCGCCAGAGGGTATGACGGGGAAACGTTTCAGTAATCGCCAACAGCTCTTCCAAAAACTTGTCGATAGTAGTCCTCACCGTGAATATGCCAGTGACTACCAGCAGGAATCCCTGATGCGTTCCATGGAAAATGCCTACCGCTTACTCAGCTCCAAAGAGCGCGAGGCCTTTGACCTGGAAGAGGAATCCAAGGAAACGCGTGAACGTTATGATACCGGCCGCTTCGGTCGCGGATGTCTACTGGCACGACGACTGGTGGAGAACGGCGCGCGATTTGTAGAAGTGACGACTGAGTATGTTCCGTTCTTGCATTGGGATACTCATGCAGCCGGCCACTCGACCGTCGATCGCATGCACCGAGAAATTGATCGCCCCATCGCTCAGCTGGTTCTTGATCTTGAAGAAAGAGGTCTGCTCGATCGCACGCTGGTCATCGTGGCATCCGAGTTCAGTCGCGATGCCCTCATCGAAGGTAAACCTGGCTCCAACGCCAATGATCAGGCCGCTCACAAAGGTGACACCATCACCGAGAGGAAGCATTATGGACTGCACCGCCATTTCACTGGCGGCTCCAGCGTGGCACTATTTGGGGGAGGTGTAAAAAAAGGCTTCCTCTACGGTAGAACGGCAGACGAACGGCCGCTTGTGGCGATTGAAAATCCTGTCACGATCACTGACCTACACGCAACGATCATGACTGCGATGGGGGTCAGTCCGAAAACTGAGTTCTCTGTAGAAGGCCGCCCGTTCTACGTGACCGAGGACGGGAAAGGTTCTCCGGCTACCGAAATCTTCACCTGAAACTATGCGTCAGGTGCAGGAAGTAGATATAAGTTTCACTCGTTTTTCAGTTGAGGCCGTTTTCAAAACTTCGCCGCCATGTAGCGGTTGATCTTTTCGTTCGCGGCCTGGATCAGTTTCACGTTTTCTTCATCGGGTCTTTCTAGCTCGTCGAGCAGACCGCGACCGCGAGTTTTATTGCGCTGATAGGCGCCACAGAGGTGAAACCCAATGCAGCCCGGCTGTCCACGTGAGGGCACGATGTCTCCTTTTGCGGAAAATACACCTCCTTCGACGTCGTATTGGGTCTGGGTTTTCCCACCGGCAGTTGTGTCGTCGATGAACATACGATCGATGCCGAGGCTGTTTTTGTTGGGATCGCTGAAGTCGTCGACGGTTGGGTCGAGGGCACCAGCGACAGTAGCATTTAGCGTCGTAGCGAACAGGGTGGCTGCAACGGTTTTACGAGCGATGTGAATCATTGAGTTGAGTGAATTCATGGTAGGTTATGGGTAATTGGTTTATTTCAGGTACGAATCGAAGGTGCCGATGGCAGCGCTTCAATTCGTAGTTCGTTTATTAAGTGCCGCCTGGTGGACTCGAGGTGACAGATTATTTTGTTTTTTCCTGATTTGAGCTCAGGCTTTGTTTTTTTCAAAAAAGTCTGTCACCTTCTGTGTGTTACTGGGCACTACTTAGTATGAACGTCATGAAAACAGATTCGAACAGTTCCGTCCTGGAAGAGCCTGGCGATGCATCCCTCGTGATCGCATCCCTTGGGGGCGACCGACAGGCCTTCGGTAAGATCGTTAACCGGTACCAGCGGCTCCTATGCTCGCTGGCGTATTCCTCACTCGGTAGTTTGAGTGAAAGCGAAGATGTGGCGCAGGAAGCCTTTGTCGAAGGGTGGAAGAAACTGGGGAGTTTGAGAGAGCCAGAGAAACTCAAGTCGTGGCTCTGCGGTATTCTCAGGTTCAAGGTCAGCCATCATCGGAGAAAGGAGGCGCGGCAGCCGATACACCACGCCGAGGAACTCTATGAAATGGATGTGTTGGAATCAAATGATGAAGCGATCGAAACTATTGCAATTAAAGAAGAAGAGCAGGCCTTGTTGTGGCAGGCCCTGGAAGCCGTGCCAGAAACCTACCGAGAAACCTTGGTCCTATACTACCGTGAGCACCGCTCTGTAGAGCATGTTGCCTGTGAATTGGATGTAAGCGAAGATGCGGTGAAGCAGCGGTTGTCTCGCGGCCGAAAACTGCTTCAGGAAAAGATGATGAGCTTCGTGGAAGGGGCTTTGGCGAAAAGTTCACCTGGGCACGTATTCACAACAGGAGTACTGGCCGCACTAGTAGCAGTACCTGCACCCGTCAAAGCGGCGGGAGTGGGAGCAACCGCCGCGAAGGTGGGTTCGGCCTTTAAGTGGGCGGGCATCGTAACCTTTATAGCTTCTGTATCAGGCTTGGTCAGCTCCTTTTTTGCCCTGCGTGCCAATTTAGACCAATCACGAACGAAGCGTGAGCGGAGAGCTGTCGTTAAAACCGTGGTAAGCTTCATGGGGGTTGCCCTCGCGTTTGTTGTTGGAATGTTCGGACTGCGCTATCTTGCCTTAGAGTCGTATTGGAATGTCGGACACATAACTGTGCTATCGCAAGCATTGGTGGTGGCCTTCGTGATCGGTTATATTCTTATGACCTTTATCATGCTAAAGCGTACGCGAGCTCTCAGAACCTCTGAAAGAATGCGCAGGCCAGATCTGTTTGCTTCGCCTGATGATCAGGTGGATCCGAAGAAACGTGAATATAAAAGCCGCCTTACCTTTCTGGGCGTGCCCTTGGTCCACGCCAAGTTTGCCATGCCGGAAGAAGGAGAAAAACCAGCGGTCGGGTGGATCGCTGCGGGCGATCGCGCCTACGGACTGCTATTCGCCTGGGGCGGTTTTGCGGTAGCACCGATTAGCGTAGGGATCGTCTCGATCGGACTTTTCACTGTCGGAGCCGTTGGGTTCGGTGTCATAGGAATGGGAACCGTCGGAATCGGGCTGCTCGCCATCGGCGCTTCTGCCATTGGTTACAACGCCTTTGGATCTATTTCTGCCCTGGGATGGGAGAGTGCCTACAGCCCCTGTTTTTCAATTGCGAAAGAAGCAGCAATAGGACCGATCGCCTACGCGAAACACGTCAACAACGAGCTGGCGGCCTCGATCGCCAATATGGCAGCGGCTGATCAGTCTTATTCAATAATCCTTGGATTTATGGCTCTTCTGGTCATTGTTCCGGTCGTTTGGTGGTCCCGAGTGGTTCGGAAGAAAATCCGCAAACCGGCAGTGGACGAAAGTCGCATGTAAGGAGCGACTGCTGAGCTGTTATCTTTAATTTGATTGATTTGGATTGGTCATCAGCAGATCGTTACAGGCAATTGAATCCGGTTTCATGAAACTATCCCACGTATTCACAGTTATTCTTCTTACGTTTGTTGTTCCTGTAGGGACTACGTTATTCGCCAATGGTGCGCCCAACTTCGTTGTTATTTTGACTGACGACCAGAGCTGGGTTGGCAGCTCGTTGCAAATTGATCCGAATGACCCGAGGACGAAAAGCGATTATTACCGCACGCCGAACATCGAGCGGATGGCATCTATGGGGACTCGATTTACCCAAGGGTATTCACCAGCGCCCTATTGTTGCCCTACTAGAAGGAGCTTGCTCATTGGACAAACTCCCGCCCGTCACATTTATCAAAAAGATCAGAAACAGTGGACAGCTAACTACCGCAAGCAATTGAGTATTCCTCAAATGCTCAAGGCGGCTAACCCGGACTATCGAACCGCCCATTTTGGGAAGTGGGATTTTCGTTTTGATGATGTGACTCCGGAAGCCATGGGTTATGATTTAAGTGATGGTGTTACGACGAACGGAACTGGCGGGGGAAAGGGCAGCGGTGGTCCTTCAGCAAACGAGGATCCAAAGTTGATTTGGGGTATCACCGAACGATCGATGGATTTCATGGAGGAGCAATCTAAAGCGGGCCATCCTTTCTACCTCCAAGTTTCTCATTACGCCGTCCACCTGGATATCTTCTACCGCGAGCAATCCTTGAAGGAAGCGAGTGGCTGGAAGAAAGGACAGAAACATTCCATGCCGGGGTTCGCGGCCATGACGTCCGATGTGGATACCGGAATCGGTGTTCTTCTCGAGGGGATCGAATCGCTGGGGCTTAAAGAGACGACTTATATTTTCTTCCTTTCGGACAACGGCGGCAGAACGGGGATCCCGGGCCAGGGTGATCATCGCGTGGAGCGCAATGACCCATTACGCGATGGTAAAGGCACTGTTTACGAAGGGGGTATACGAGTGCCTTTTATTGTCTCTGGACCCGGCGTTGCAGAAGGAATGGTTAGCAGCGTACCGGTTACTGGATTGGATATATTTCCCACTGTTGCCCATTTGGCCGGCTACAAACAATCCCTTCCTGAAGCACTCGACGGCGGTAACCTGACACCCGTCATACACAACGGTGGTAAAGGACGAGTTAAGCGAAACTATCCTTTCCTTATTTTTCATCAGGCGGTGGCACGTGATGCGGAGACGTCGCTCATTCTCGGGAACTACAAACTCGTCAAAACCTGGGACAATGATCGCTTGGAGCTGTTCGATCTTTCGAAAGACGTGGGCGAAGCCAACGACCTATCAAAAAAGAATCCCAAGAAGGCCTACGAACTACACACTCACATGGTAAATTTCCTCAACGAGGTCGGTGCTGAAACGCGTAAGGTAGGTTCGAAGGCTGAAGTCTACGAAAACGCCAAGTCGGAATAGTCTCATGAAATAGAAAAAACTACGTCATGTCTGCGCTTTTGACAGCGTGGCTGAGTATGCCTCATTTAGGGGAGCTTAAAAGGGAATGGTTGTTCGCTTATCGATGCACCTGAACTTACCTTTATAACGTATCTTCTAACGTTTTCTTAATTCGGTAAGCCACTCCTGCCCCTGGCGATTTTCGAAGGAGTCGTTTGGTCGCTCCAGGCGGACGATTTCGAAATGCTCTGAAAAGTGCTGGTCGATATCAGCTTGAGTAGTTTTGTGGGGGGGGCCGTCTTCGTCGTTATCCGTTTCGTAGAACAACCCGATTAGACGTCCGTTGTCTGTTAGGACTGCGCGGGTGACTTGGGCGTAGGCATCTCTCATCTCAGGGGGGATCGCGCAAAAACAGGTATGCTCAAGGACGATGTCGAAAGAAGCGGTGTGGTCTTGATCGAGGCTGAAGAGGTCTCGCAGCAAGGCGGTAATCGGTAGGTCTCCGGTTCTTGCTCTAATCGCGCTGATTGCTCCTTCGGCAAAATCGACGGCAGTAACCTGGAAGCCTTGGCTGGCTAGATGAAATACCTCGTGTCCAAAGCCACAACCGGGAACGAGGATACGGGTATCAGTGGGTAGCTTCAACGCATTGATAGCGCGGACCAAGGGCGGGGCGGGTTCGCCTTTGTCCCAACCGGTATCGCCCTCATCATAAATGGCCTGCCAAAAGTCTGCGTCTCTCGGAGAGTGTTTTCGTTCTTTAGTCATTTAATTACTTCCAGACTGTTTGGTCTGAGGTCGCAGTATATTGATTGTATTGTTCGAGATAGTCCTCTCTTAAGGGACTAAAGATGTCCAATACCTTCGCGGGCCCTTCGACCACCACACCTTCATGCATCACGTTGGGTGGAATTATGAACGCATCGCCCGCTTGCATAAGTTTTTCTTCTCCGCCGATCGTGAATCTGAGTTTACCCTCTAACAGTAATCCCGCCTGTTCGTGGGGATGACTATGGGGCGGGACCTCACTATCTTGTTCCATCTCTAAAAAGGAGAGCATGATGTTCTCGCCTGCTACAAGACCGCTGAGTGCGCCCGGAAACAGTTCCATTTTGGGAAGTTTTGACGGTTGAATAAACGGCATTTGTTGAGAGAGCTCTAGGAATTGTTGTAAACGGGATGCTGTTGGAGGGTATTCGTTATTTCTGAAAATCAGGATTGTATTCTCCGCGTTTGTTGAATCCGGGGAAGTAGCGCATAGATCCAAATCTTGGATACGACTCGAAGATGTTGCCGTTGCCAGTCATGCGAGGGTCTCCTTGGCGTTTGAGTTCCGACATGAGCGTTTTCTTTAACTCCTCCATCTGTGATGCGTAGTGGGGGTTGCGAGCCAAGTTATTCAAGCACCAGGGATCGTTGGCGATGTCGTAGAGTTGGTCTTCGGGCCGTCTATCGAAGCTGAGGAAATAGAGATCGGGATAACGGGCCTCATTTTCGAAAATGAAAGCCTTGCTGGGGGATGGATCAATATCCGGATAGCCCAATCCCATGGACTTGAAGTCGGGTGAGAACGCACCCGTGGAGTGGGCCTCATCCATGCCGTCGGGGATGGGGTTTCCGGCAGGCCAGCGATCGGATTTGATATTCCAGACATAGAGAAATTCTTCGGTTCGAATAGCTCGGGCTGGATAACCGAGGTTGTCTGGGCGTGAGTGAGAATGTCTTTCACGGCCTGTAAGAACATAGTCTCTGTGAGGCTTTCCTTGCTTTAGAAATGGGACGAGGCTTCTGCCGGTGATTCCATCGAAGAATGAGATTTCCAAGAGCTCCAAAATCGTGGGTGCGATATCAATCAAGCTGACAGGGGTCTTTGTTTCCCGCCCGCCTTCGAAGAATGCTTTTCCCGATACGACTAAAGGTACGTGCGTTCCGAACTCCTGAAGGTTGGCTTTGGCGTAGGGGAAGGGCATGCCGTTGTCGGCAGTAACGATGACGATGGTATTATCCAATTCGCCGATCTCCTCCAATTTCTTTAAGATGCTGCCGAGGTGGGTATCGAACCAGTCTACCTCTAAAGAGTAGTCCAGCACATCGTTGCGGATGATTTCTTCACCGACTGGCAGAAAGGCGGGGACCTCTGCATCGTCGATGTGTTTTCCGGCTTTGATGCCGGATCCGTATTCGTAGGTGCGATGCGGTTCTTTGCAGCCGTACCAAAAGAAAAAGGGTTGGTCGTTGTCCCGTTTTTCAAGAAAGGCATTGAAGTTCCCTGCATAGTCGATGTCCGAAATACCTTTCGCCGGTGGATCTAGCTTCACACTACTGTATTCGGTTCCGACGGGGTTTCGTTTCCATCCACTGTCTTCGTAGTTGCCTGGGCTCCAGCCTTTTCCGGTCCAGCCGACATGGTAGCCCTCGGTTTCAAGAACACGGGTGAATACTGGGAATTTCTTTGGGAAATAACTGCCGTGCGTGCCGGCTTCTTCGAGCTGCCAGATATTGCGGCCCGTCAGGATCGCTGCGCGGCAGGGACTGCATTGAGGGGCTGGAGCAAACGCATTGTGAAACAAAACGCCTTCCTCCGCCAGTCGGTCGAATGCCGGCGTATCGACTCCTTTCGTCCCGTAGGCCGATGCGTAAGGGTAGGACTGGTCATCGGCGATGGCGAAGAGTATATTGGGGCGGTCTTTGGCGCTTCCAGAAGTAGAAATTAGTAAGACTAGAAGTCCAACTATAATGGGGCCTATTCTTGAGTTAAATTGCAT
>CALGUT010000715.1 GCA_937920335.1 uncultured Opitutales bacterium | reverse complement strand
CATCATACTGAAGTAAACGTTTCCGGATGGCGTAGTTCTGCTGCTCTACTTTTTTCTGAGCACTTTCAATGGAGCGATTCAACAACGGGTGCGTAAGCTCATCCTCCTCACTGAACGACTTCTCCATAATGTTCGCAATCGGACCCGGCTGCGCGAATAAGCGCATCAAATTATCTTCCAGGGAAATGAAAAACTTGGACGCACCCTTGTCCCCCTGCCGTGCACACCGTCCACGAAGCTGACGGTCAATACGTCGGGATTCATGGCGCTCAGTTCCAAGGACCAAGAGACCACCCAATTCTTCAACACCCTCTCCCAATTTAATATCCGTTCCACGACCTGCCATGTTCGTAGCAATCGTGACCCCACCTCGCTGACCCGCGCGGGCAACAATCTCAGCTTCCCGTTCATGGAGCTTAGCATTCAAAACGGTATGCGGAATATTCTGGCGCTTGATCATGCGGCTCATCACTTCCGACGCCTCAACCGAAGCGGTTCCGACCAACACAGGCTGCCCTCTGTCATGCGCTTCCTTAATGTCCGCCAGAGCTGCGTTGTATTTAGCCCGGCGGGTTTTGTAGATAACGTCGTTATGATCGGTCCGTTGATTCGGCTTATTGGTGGGTACGACCATGACATCCATCTTATAGATATCGAAAAACTCTGCCGCTTCGGTTTCTGCAGTACCGGTCATCCCTGACAGTTTTTCATACTGCCTAAAATAGTTTTGGATCGTAATTGTCGCGTAGGTCTTGGTCTCTTTCTCAATAGTGACCCCTTCTTTAGCCTCAACGGCCTGGTGTAACCCTTCACTCCAACGGCGGCCTGGCATTAATCGACCAGTGTTCTCATCTACGATCTGCACTTTGTTATCCTGAACCACATATTCGACGTCCTTTTCGTACAACGAATAGGCGCGCAACATCTGGCTGATGGTATGAATCTCTTCACTCGACTTTTCAAAGGCTTCCTGGTGCTTCGCTTTCTCTTCTTCACGAAGGCGCTCATCCATCTCCTGATCTTTATCGAGATCACTGAAAATACTGGGTAGGTCTGGAAGCATAAACGCATCCGGCTCGTTGGGCCTCAGGAACTGCCGCCCTTTTTCTGTTAGGTCAGCTTGGTGCTGCTTCTCATCGATCACATAAAAAAGCTCCTCCTTCAGATCAAAGAGCTCTTTCTTCCGGAAATCATTGTGCATTTCCAGGTCGGCTTTTTCGATCATCTTCCGAGCCGGGCCCTCTTCCATCATACGGGTAAGCTGTTTGTTCTTGGGTGACCCCAAACGCACCTGCAGCAGAGACAAGCTTGTGGCGAACTCATCTTTCAAATCGCCGCTTTCAAGCTCCTTCTTCGCCGCTGCCACCAGGTTATTACAGAATCGATTCTGCTCGCGAACCAAGCGCTCAATTACCGGCTTATATTCATTGAAAGGTAGCTCACGCGTGATCTGGACCGGCCCAGAAATAATCAACGGAGTTCTGGCTTCATCCACCAGGATAGAATCCACTTCATCCACTATACAGAAGAAGTGCTCACTCTGGACCTGGGCATCCGCAACCATGGCCATACCATTGTCACGCAGGTAATCGAACCCAAATTCAGAAGCAGTCCCATAGGTAATGTCCCGCTTATACATCTCCTTTTTCTCGGGGAGGGGCATGCTGTTTTGAATACAACCAACAGTCAGCCCGAGAAATTTAAACAGATACCCCATCCATTCGCTATCCCGCTTAGCAAGATAATCGTTCACGGTCACACAGTGACACCCAAGCTGAGGCAATGCATTCAGATAGAGCGGAAGCGTCGCTACCAGCGTTTTTCCTTCACCCGTCGCCATTTCGGCAATCTTTCCACTGTGCAGAGCCAAACCACCGATGAGCTGAACATCATAATGGACCATATTCCATTCGAGCTTTTGTCCGGAAACATCAAGCGTCTGCCCACAGAGTCTACGCGCCGCGTTCTTAACTGTCGCAAACGCCTCGGGAATCAGGTCGTCCAGTGCCTCTCCCTTAGCCAAACGGTCGCGAAATTGTTGGGTGTGAGCGCGAAGCTCATCATCGGAAAGTGACTGATATTGTTGCTCAAACTCGTTGATTCGAGCAATCGTCGGTAGAGATAGCTTGATGAACTTTTTGTAGGGCCGATCGGAAAATCGTTTAAAGATAAAGGACAGCATAATGCGATAAAAACGGGGCAATGTAGGTCCTTCCCTAATGGGAAGCAACCGCAGAGTTGCTCAAGTTTTACTCACTAATGAACCCGAGAAACCGATTCAAGTTCCCAGCAAAATCAACCTACTGAAAAACCACGACAGCTCCGAGTTCTGCGCGCTCGACGATCACAAACCGTCCGGTATCATAGAGACTGGATTCGAGCATCAGCCCCAGGTTATCACCCAAATTCCACTCAGAAACGAACCCCGCTTCGTTATCGAAACTGATGACACCCAAGGCATGTTTAACGCCTGTGTATTCCGGTAATTTGTTTTCCGCAGTATCATCGGACGTCTTCGTCTCTGAGCTTTTCTTAGTCAATTTGCCCAAAAATGCGTAACTGGGACTGGAAATTAGAGTGAGGGTGAGGAGAACTGCTGAGAGTTTGGATAAATGAATCTTCATAACGGTAAAGCATTTCTAGGAAACATGAAGCATCTCTGTCAAAAGAATAGATCCTCGAGAGGACGGATTATCACCGGTTTAACCAGCATCTGGAAATAATTCCAGCTGATTCATCCGTGTAGGTTGGGAAATTGCTTGAGGCGGCAACAACGCACAAATCGTCTCGAGCGTATCGGCCTCTTCAATCGGTTTATCGGTTCTGAACCGCGAGATTCGGGGAAACCTAAATGCCACTCCCGATCGGTGCCGCGAAGAAACGCGAATACCTTCAAACGCCAGTTCAAAGACCAACTCCGGCTTTACCATTCGGACGGGACCCTTACGACCCGTCGTATTCTTCTTAATAAACGCATCGACCTTTCGGATCTCCTTATCCGTTAAACCCGAGTAAGCTTTAGCCACAGGAACGAGCTCCTTCCCATCCCAAACAGCAAAGGTATAGTCCGTATACAAACTCGCTCGCCGTCCGTGACCCTGCTGAGCATAGACCAACACCGCATCAATAGTGAACGGATCGACTTTCCACTTGAACCAATCTCCTTTCTTACGGCCGACACCGTAGGCAGATGAACGACGCTTTATCATGACGCCTTCTGTTTTGAAATCCGCCGCCTTCTCTCTCCATTTCGAAACATTACCCCAGCTCGAAGCCTTCAATTCAGGAACTGTAAAGATACGCGCACCTAGCTGTTGAGGAGGAATTAACTCCGACAATTTTTTAATCCTCCGATCCAACTCTACCGTACGAAGATCGTCCCCTTCCACCTCCAGTAAATCGTAGGTGACAAATGCCACCGGGATCGCTTGCATCAACGCGGCGCCCACCCGCTTACGACCCAATCTCGATTGTAACTCTCCAAACGGCATGACTTCTCCACCTGACCACGCAACGATTTCCCCGTCAAGAACCAGGCCATTGGGCAACGAAGCAGCCGCCAGTAATAACTCAGGAAACTGATCCGTGATGAGTTCCTCACCGCGGGACCAGAGAGCGACCTCCCCTTCTCGTTTTATCAATTGGGAACGAATCCCATCCCATTTCCACTCAATCCGGTATTCAGATACATCAAACGACTCTTCCTTCTCCGGTTCCCAGGGGTAAGCCAAATAGAACGGATAAGGGAGCGCTCCCAAATCGTCGCTCGTATTCGTTGAAACAATGCGTTGAAACCCTTCAGCATCTGGTTGCCAAGCCCCCATCAGCCGATGAGACAGAATTGCCTTATCCACTCCACAAGACTCGGCTAGAGCACGGACAACCAGCGTGCGGGCGACGCCCATGCGGAATCCGCCGGTGATCATCTTCATAAAGAGGAGGCGCTCAGTTTTCCTTAACTGCATCCATGTATCGACAATAATACTACGCTTTGAAGACTCCCCCATATCAGTCAATGGCAAGATATACTCTTCCACCATTCGGCTCAGAGGTTCATCGAGAATCTTGTCTCCCTCACTTACCAGCAGGGCAACCGTCTCTGCAAAATCTCCCACCCGATCGTAGCATTCCTCCAGGAGCCACGGATCAAAACCGCTCGCCTCACTCGCCCATTGAAGTAACTGCCTCCCTGTCACCGGTCGACTCAATCGTTTCTCAGTCAGGAAATAGAGCGCCCAGGCAGCGTCCGCCGCTTCCGCTTCATTGAAGTAACTCACTAGCGCCGCAACTTTCTCGTTGGTCCGGTTGGTCCGATCAATTTCGGAAAACAGCTGGGAGAAACGCTTCACTCCGCGTTCTCCTCCCTGGAATCGACTTCTTGAATCGATTCACCTTCAAATTCTGTCTTTAGCACCCAGGCTTCGTTGCCTTGCTCTTTTAGATAACGCACAACCACGTCCGCATACCCATGAGTTACCCCAATACTCTCGGCACCCGTCGCTTTGATAGTCTCCATCAAGCTCGGCCAATCAACATGGTCAGAGAGTACAAATCCACGGTCTAATGCCTGACGTCGGCGATTTCCGCGAACTGTCATCCAGCCCGAAGCGAATGCGAGCGAACACGGTTGAAATCGCTTTAACCAAGTCGTTCCTTGGACTGAAGATGGCGCGATCAACAGGCATCTTCCTTTGTGTTGTTTGATCAGTTCGGGGGTTGCATACTCAGCCTTGGCCAGTGGCATTCCAGCAGCTTCGTAATGCGGTAAAAACCGATTCACCGATCCGTGGACCAGTATGGGTCCAACCTCAGGGTCAACGCCCGCAAGAACCCGCTGCGCTTTCCCGAGTGCATATGCAAACAACACACTCGTACGACCTAGCACCTGATTGGCACGCCACCAGTCTTCGACTTCTCGATAAAGTACTCTCGAATCATCCCACTGATATATCGGAAGCCCAAAGGTAGACTCTGTGATAAAGGTATTACAACGGACCAACTCAAATGCTTCACAAGATGGATCAGGCTGAGTCTTATAATCCCCCGAGAACACCCAAATTTCACCTTTATGTTCGACCCTCACTTGACTCGATCCCAGCAGATGTCCGGCAGGATGAAGACTGACCTTCACTCCACCCATTTCGACTGTTTGACCAAATGGAATGCCCTCTATCTTTGCAGTGGCACCTACCCGCTCATGAAGTACACCTTTGCCCGACATCGCAGTCAGATACGCCTTCATTCCAGGTCGTGCATGGTCCGAATGCGCATGGGTTATCACGGCACGTTCAACCGACTCCCAGGGATCAATAAAGAAATCGCCCGCCTCACAATAGAGACCTTTGGTTGTTAAGGTTAGGAGCGCCATGATTCAGTCAAAAACCGTACGGCAAAAAGGCTCCCTCACGGAAGCCCTTTCACAGTGAAAGTTAATTCAAAAGTTTTACTCAGCAGCTTTCGCCAACGCCTGATCAATATCTGCGATGATATCATCTACGTGCTCAATACCGATCGCGAGACGAACGAGCTCAGGCGAAATACCACCTGCGGCTTGTTGCTCAGCCGTCAACTGACTATGCGTAGTTGTGGCTGGGTGAATCGCCAGACTCTTGGCATCTCCCACATTCGCCAGATGACTTAACAACTCCAGCGAATCAATAAATTTTGCACCCGCTTCTGCACCACCTTTAATACCGAACGTCACCATTGCCCCGCCCTTGCCGGATAGGTACTTGTCGATTTTTCCATGTTCTGGATCGTTCTCAAGTCCGGGGTAACGAACCCATTCCACTTGATCCAATCCCTGAAGGTGCTTTGCAACTGCCAGCGCATTTTCACAATGACGCTCCATACGCAGAGGCAGTGTTTCGATACCTTGTAAAAAAATCCACGCATTATCCGGAGAAATACACGCACCCAAATTTCTCAAAGGAACCGTGCGCATACGGAGTATGTACGCTACAGGCGCCAAAGGTTCTGGCAGGTCATGTCCCCACCTTAAGCCGTGGTAAGAGGAATCCGGGTTATCATAAAGTGGAAACTTTCCATTGGCCCAGTTAAAGCGACCCGAGTCGACCACTACACCGCCGATTCCAACACCATGTCCGCCATACCATTTCGTCAACGAGTGAACCACGACGTCAGCACCATGATCGATAGGTCGTGTCAGTGCAGGTGTCGAAAACGTCGCATCAACAATCAACGGAATACCATGGTCGTGCGCGATTGTTGAAATTGCTTCCAAGTCTGCGACCTGAGAGGCAGGGTTACTGACAGTTTCACAGAATACAGCTTTAGTATTTTCGTCGATCGCCGCAGCAAAATTCTGAGGGTCAGACGGATCCACAAACTTAACGGTGATACCCATCGTCGGAAGAATATCATTAAACTGAGTATAAGAACCGCCGTAGAGGTTGTTCGCGGAAACAATATTATCGCCCGCTTGCGCCAGATTGATGATGGAGTAAAAAATGGCACTCGTTCCAGATGCAACCGCAAGTGCTGCCGCGCCGCCATCCAACTGGGCCACCCGCTGTTCAAGCACATCCTGCGTTGGATTCATGATCCGTGAGTAAATATTCCCGAGCTCTTTTAACGCGAAGAGATTCGCGGCATGTTCCGTGTTGTTAAACACATAGGCCGTTGTGCGGTAGACAGGTACAGCACGAGCGTTAGTAGTTGGGTCTGGCGATTGGCCAGCGTGGAGGCATTTTGTTTCGAGTTTCATGGGTTTTCCTGATTAGAAATAGGCCCAAGAAATTGAACAGTGCGCCCAGTATTGTCGAGGGTTGTTTGACGCTTATCCGAGAAGTCGATCCGCTAACGACTGCGCTCCTAAAACCACTCCCGATACCCCTTGACCCGGTAAGGCGGTATCACCAATCAGATACAATTCTTTGCCAGGCAATCGATACCCCGGACGCCCAAGCGGTAATGATCCTGCCTTCCACGGAATCCCACCCACCCAGCCATTGTAACGACGAGTGAAGCGATTGAAGGTACGAGGCGTGCCAATCCGAAACTCTACGACACTCTCCTCATCAATCGGGAAATGCCCTTTGAGTTGATCCAAAATATACTGCCCGAGTCGTTGCTTCTGCTGTTGGTATTCCTCAGTCGTTCGCTCATGAGAAAAATCTACCCACTGCGCGTGGGTTGAAACGGTCACCGACCGAAATCCCTCTGGTGCGCGCTCCCGATCATCTGGATGAGAAACCGACACGAATAACGATCCGCTGTGAACTTCCGGAGGCGCATTCTGGATATGAACCTGATGGTAGAGACCTTCTACAGGCCGAATAAACCGAAGCCCCATGGTAGCTGTAATTGCACTCCAGCACTCCCCTTGCTTGGATGCTTTATCGTCCACTTTCGTGGCAACTGGCATTTCACCTAATAACTCAGCAACATTCCAAATGGGAACTGCAAATACGATAGCCCGCGTTTGAAGACTTCCTTTCCTGGATTGCACTTCATAGCCACCGGGAACGGATTTAACCGATCGAGCGGGATCGTTAAATGACACAGAACCACCATAAGATTTTATCTTGTGACAAAGCTCATCTGCCATGCTGGAAATACCACCCCAGGGATAATACATGTCAGACATATATCCCAAGCCGAGGAACCCGACCACCGCTGGACACTTGTCAGCGTACCCTTGTGCACTGATCAAGAGTAGTTCGTTTACCAACCTCATAAACTGAGGACTTCTCTTCAACCTCTCCGGGATACGAGACTCTATAGAACTGAGAAAACCACCTAGCAGAGAAAACAACCGAGACGGCCCCATCCCGACATATTTAAAATAGTCACTGATTCCGTAAGGAGATAATGGATACCCGGTTGCTATTTGCCAAAACTCTTCGCTCTTCCTTTCGACAGTATGAAGAAACGAGAGTAATTCACTACGATCTTCGACAAGCGGCGCGAGTTCACTCGACCATGAATCAATATCGGTGAATCGTTTTACGACTTGCCCATCCATATGAATATGAACTGCTGGATCGACCTTTTCAAACTTGGATTCAAACTGAAAGTCCTCCGACAATCGAGCCAATGGCAACCCCTCGCCCAGTCCATTTAAAGTTGTCGCTCCGACATCAAATGAAAATCCGTTTCGTTTAAAGAAGCCCGCACAGCCCCCGGGAGTCGCATGACCCTCCAGCAAAGTAACCCGTCTACCAGCCTTTGTCAGATAGGCCGCCGCCGTGGCACCTGCGTAACCGGCACCTATGACGACAACATCTTCGAAGTGACTTGGAGCGGACACCAATCGCTATTCGGATTCTGGCCACTGATGAGGGACCCGTCGAAAGTCATCCAACACAACCTCCCGCTTTTCCAGCTCACTCATAAGCTCTGCATACTTATCTTCAGTGATTTCAGGCGACTTGGACATCAACCAGGCCATCTTCCGATTTGGATGACCGATCAAAGTATACTCATATTTATCATCCACGTATAATACAAGATACGGAGCCGCGAATATTTTGAAGAAGCGCATACTCCATTCGGCATTCGTCTCTTCATTGGTCACTTTACCGACAGGATGGTATACTTTTACTTTTCCATCGAAAGCCCCATCACGGAACCGGTAAGTGGTAAGGATCTTATCTTCTTCCAATTCGTAGGTCTCAGTCGCATTGTAGGCTTCTTTATCCAAGAACGTGGGCGAGTAGCCATGCACATACCAGGTTCCCATAAACCGGTTTAACTCCACAGAGCTGGCAAGCTCAGGAAGGTTTTCATACGTCTTACAGCCAGAATTAAACAGTCCCATAATAAGTCCTATTGTTGCTACGGTAATCAGTTTTATTTTCATGTTCGTATTAATTAAATGGGTTTTAGAATGTCGCCAGAATCTTCTGGAATTTCGACCCCCTTGAAAGCTTTGGACGCCTTATAAATAAATAGACCTCCCATCCCGAAAAACAGAGCGACACCGGGTCCAAATGCCCACGTGATGGATAAATCAACCCGGTCAGTCTGCTCAACAGACCCTTCCACAAATCCGATGGCCGATAAGAAGAGTCCCGAACAAGCAATACCCAGAGCGCGAGCGATCTTAGTCGCCATTTTCCAT